>JBLFZF010000038.1:0-27563 GCA_047610145.1 Salibacteraceae bacterium
TGGTGAATGATGGGTTAGCGGAATTTGGGGTATATGTGTATCGATTAGAGGTGGCTAATTTTACAGGTGCTCATTATAAAAAAAGCGGTACGTTTGTGCTGCTCAGATGACCCCAATAATCATTCTTTTTTTTCTCTTCTAAAGACTATTTCTTAGTATGTTTGTGTCTTATTCATTTTATGATAATTACCAGTATATTGATTCACTGAAAGGCAGGTTAATATAAGCGTATATAATATTCTGAGTTCAGATAAAGCAATAATTTTATTCGAGTGTATGACGAAATTGAACGTAAATACTCTGGAGTAGAAATCAAAAAAAAACAATATATTACAGTCGTTAGAATAGCTATATGAAATTAAAACACATCCTATCCGGAGCCGCTTTATTAATCTCCACTTTTTTGTTTTCTCAATCTAAAGAAGAAGCTTTATTAACTATTGAAAGCCAGGACATCACGTTGAATGAGTTTATGGCTATTTATCAAAAAAACAATGTCGAAATAGAATCGGCTGATAAAAAAAGTGTAGAAGACTACTTAAATTTATATCTCAATTTTAAGTTGAAGGTGCATGATGCCGAAATACAGGGTTACGATACCGTACCTAGTTTTAAAGTAGAATTAGAAGGGTACGTTGATCAGCTAGCTGCGCCATATTTAGTAGATAATCAATTTACGGAAGATCTGATTAAAGAGGCGTACGAGAGATTGCAGTTTGAAATTAGAGCAAGCCATATTTTAATAAAGACACCAGAGAATCCTACTCCTCAAGATACCCTTTTTGCTTGGCAAAAAGCAAATAGTATTCTCAAGTTGGCAAAAACAGATACTGATTTTGTGGAATTAGCGAAAGCAAACTCTGATGATCCATCGGTTGCTCAAAATGGGGGTGAATTAGGATACTTTTCTGCATTTAGAATGGTTTATCCTTTTGAATCTATGGCATTTAATACGCCAGTGGGATCTGTTTCAAATTTGGTAAGAACATCTTATGGATATCATATTTTGAAGATTGAAGATAAAATCCCAGCTAGAGGGGAAATAAAAGCTGCCCATATTATGATTATCTCTAATGATAAGTCATCTGAAGATGAAGTTAAAAAAGCGAAAAAGAAAATTTCTGAAATCTATGCAGAATTGAAAGCGGGTGAAGCATTTGCCAAATTAGCGAATTCGTATTCAGATGATAGAGGTTCTGCTCAAAAAGGGGGCGACTTAGGTTGGTTTGCCGCTGGGCGTATGGTTCCTGAATTTGAAAAAGTGGCTTTTGGGTTGAGCGAAAAAGGAAATTATTCGGAACCATTTAAAACCGAATTTGGCTGGCATATTGTTCTCTTAGAGGATAAAAGGAATGTAGGTTCCTACAAAGATGAATACGAGGAATTAGCAAAAAAAGTAAAAGGAGACCGAAGAAGCTTAGGTTCAGAACATGCGCTAGTAGAAAAGTTGATGATTGAATATGGGGTCAAAATTAAAACTAAATCAAAAACAGCGTATTATGATGTTATAGACTCTACGTATTTCTCTAATTCATGGGATGCTAATTTAGCAAAGGGATTGAATGCTACTTTGATCACTATTAATGATAAAATATTAGGCAAGAAAAAAACAACAATTACACAATTGGAATTCACCGATTTTTTGAAGAATAAGATGCGGAATCAAAAGGCTGTTTCTATCCCGATGTTTGTGGAAAAAGAGTTTAACGCGTTTCTAGATTATTCAATTATAAATTACGAAAAATCTATTTTAGGGTTAAAATATCCTGAATATAAAGCATTAGTTACAGAGTATCATGATGGTATTTTGTTATTTGAGATTATGGAAGCTGAAGTCTGGAAAAAAGCAATGAAAGATACCACAGGTTTAGCCCAGTTTTTTGACTCTACCCAAAACAACTATATGTGGAAAGAGCGTCTGGATGCAAAAATGTATATCTGTAACTCTCTTGAAAATGCAAATATTGTTCTTGAAATGGTAGCGGGAAATAAGTCTGATTCTACAATTGAAGAACAATTGAATCAATCTACAGAACTAGGTGTGACCATGCGTGAGGGTAAATTTGAAGAAGGGAAAGAAGATTTTTTAGAGAATGTAGAATGGAAAAAAGCATTAACTATTCAAGAAGTGAAAGGAAGTTTTGTCGTAGTAAATGTATTGAATGTGTTACCTGCTCAAACAAAAGAGTTAACAGAGGTAAAAGGACTGGTAACTTCTGCATATCAAGATGAACTAGATAAAATATGGATTGCTGACTTGAGAGATAAGTACACGTTTTCAATCAATACTGAGGTTTTAAACAATGCAACTAAGTGATAAAAAGTATTTTATACACTGTTGTGTTTTTGTTGCCAATGGTTTCGTGTAATACAACAGACAAAAGTGTTGATGTAAAACCAATTGTAGTGACCGTTTACGGCAAAAGTTTATATGAAGAGGATCTATCCAAACAGATTCCTTTTGATGCCTCTGTTGAAGACAGTACAAGTATTCGAAATAGTTACATTAATTCATGGATTGATCGTCAGTTAATGGTGCGTCAGGCGGAACTCAATTTACCTTCCCGAGACCAAGATGTTACTAGGAAGTTAGAGAAATATAGAAATGACTTGCTCATTTTTGCCTATCAAAACAGGTTGCTTTTAGAAAAATTAGACACCAATGTTTCGAATACTGAAGTGGAAGAGTATTACGAAAAGAATAAAGGTAATTTTGCCCTAGTAGATTACATTTTAAAAGCGCAATATTTAAAGTTAGATTCTACAGATAAGAACCTTAAAAAGGTTGGAAAATGGTTTGTTTCAGATAAGGAAGGTGAGTTTGAAAAGTTAGAGGATTATTGCTATATGCATTCTTCTAATTATTCATTTGAAGGAGAATGGATGTATCTTTCCCAATTGTTAGATATTATTCCAATTGTATCATATAACAAAGAGAAACTGTTAAAAAACAAGAAACTAATCAAGTTTTATGATAACGGAAATTGTTATTTGGTTAGAATTGTAGATTATAAATTAAAGGATGGCGTTTCTCCCATTTCTTTAGAAAAGGAAAATATTAAACGGATCATTTTAAATAACAGAAAGCTTCAGTTTTTGGATAAACTAAGTTCGGATATTTATCAAAATGCTAAAAATCAAAAAGAAATTGAAATATTCACACCTTAAAATACTATCCATATTTTGTTTGACGCTCATGGGATCTTCAATTTCCATTGCCCAAATAACAGAAAAGAATAAAACGATAGATAAGGTTATTGCCGTTGTTGCAGACCAAATTGTATTACAGTCCGAATTGGAAACCGCTGCGATAGCTTTTGCACGTCAAGGAAATCCAGTAGAGCCAAATACGAGATGCGTTATTTTTGAAGATCTTCTATTCAAAAAATTGATGATGAATCAAGCTGCTGTGGATAGTTTGGAAGTGTCTGATGGTCAAATTAATGGAGAAATTTCTAATCGGATACAGTATTTCGTTCAACAAATTGGTTCTGAAAAAAAGTTGGAAGAGTTTTATGGTAAATCAATTCCAGAGATTAGAGATGAGTTTTATGATTTGATTAAAGAGCAAATGTTGATTCAACAAATGCAAGGCTCTATTACTTCTGGAGTAGATATCTCCCCAAAAGAAGTGAAAGAGTTTTTTAATAAGATACCTGAAGATAGTTTGCCATTTGTTAATTCAGAAGTGGTCGTAGAGCATATTGTAATTGACCCAGTAGTAAATCTGGATGAAAAGACGAAAACAAAAGATAAGTTAGAGGGGTTTAGACAACGTATTCTTCAAGGGGAAGATTTTGGGACTTTAGCATTTTTGTATTCTCAAGATCCCGGTTCTGCCAGAAAGAACGGAGAATTAGGCTTTATGGAGAGAGGTTCGCTAGTTAAGGAATTCGCACAGGTAGCCTTTTCTATTCAGCCGGGTCAAGTTTCGGAGGTTTTTGAAACAGAATACGGATTTCATATTGTTCAATTAATTGAGCGAAGAGGACAGCAAGCTAATGTGCGCCACATCCTTTTAAAACCTCAAATATCACAAACCGATTTATCTTATTGTAAATCGGTATTAGATTCGTTAAGAACTCAAATTACCGATGTAGATTCTGTGAAGTTTGAAGGAATGGCATCAAAGTTCTCTGACGATAAATCAACACGCATGAACGGAGGAAAACTTATTAATAGAGAAAGTGGAAGTACCACCTTTGAAATTGATCAAGTCAGTAAAGTGGATCCAAGTTTATTCTTTATTCTGGATAAAATGAAACCGGGTGAAATTTCTACACCTGTGATCTATCAAAAAATGGATGGGTCGCAATCGTATCGATTGGTGAAGTTAGTTTCGGTTACTGAAGCGCATAGAGCTAACTTGGATGAGGATTATCAAAAGATTCAAGGTGCTGCAAAAGCAGAGAAGGAAAAAGCAGCGGTAGACAAATGGATTACCGGTAAAATCGAAATTAATTACATTAAAATTGACGATTCTTTTCAGGATTGTGAGTTTCAACATAAGTGGTTGTAAAATGACAGAATTAAAGTTTAAATCAGACGTTGAGGCTGTTGCAGCTTTTAGAATCAAATATGCAGAATTATTTGATGAAGTAGGTAAGGTAATTATCGGCCAGCACGAGGTTGTTAAAGAAGTGCTGATTGCTATTTTTAGCGGTGGACACGTACTTCTAGTAGGAGTGCCAGGTTTGGCGAAAACGCTGTTGGTAAATAGTATTTCAACGGCTTTAGGTTTGGATTATAGTCGTATTCAGTTTACACCAGATTTAATGCCATCAGATATTATTGGGTCTGAGGTATTAAATGAATCAAGACAATTTCAATTTATTAAAGGCCCCATTTTTGCTAATATTATATTGGCCGATGAAATCAATAGAACCCCCCCTAAAACACAATCTGCTTTATTAGAGGCGATGCAAGAAAAGTCGGTTACTGCAGGGGGTCAAACGTTTAAATTAGATCAACCATTTTTTGTATTGGCAACTCAAAACCCTATTGAACAAGAGGGAACCTATCCTTTACCTGAGGCTCAGTTAGATAGGTTTATGTTCAATATTTGGGTGGACTATCCTACTTTTGAAGAGGAAATGGAAGTGGTTAAAACTACCACAAGTGATCACAAAGCAACTATTAATAGTGTTTTATCAGGAGAAGAGATTCTGTATTTTCAGCACTTAGTTAAAAGAGTTCCCGTTGCCAATAATGTGTTGGAGTACGCGGTTAAATTAACGGCAAAAACTAGGCCTCAAGGAACGTATGCGGCTGATATTGTAAAAGAATATGTTTCATGGGGTGCCGGTCCAAGAGCTTCTCAATACCTAATTTTAGGGGCGAAAACTCATGCTTTAATTAACGGTAAATTTGCTCCGGATATCGAAGATGTGAAAGCGGTAGCTATGGCTATTTTACGTCATAGAATTGTGCCAAATTATAAAGCAGAGGCAGAAGGATATAATGTAGAACGTATTATTAAATCCATTCTATAAAACAGGTTTTTACCTAATAAATATCATCTTTCATATCTTCATTTAGGCTTACCTTTAGTGTCAAACTAGTGTAAAATTTAATGTTATGAAAAAAATCCTATTTCCCACCGATTTTTCCAAGGCTGCGGCTAATGCACTTAATGTTGCCATTAGCTTGGCACAAAGAGTAAATGCCGAATTATTTGTTTTACACTCGTTAAATAGTGTCCAGCAATATGTAGATATTAGTCTAGCCTCTTCGGGGGATATTACAATGCCTGGTATGCAACCCGAGATTATTTTGGAGGCTATTCAAAAGGAAAAAGACCGGGTGAAAAAGCAAATGGATGATCTAGTTACTGATGTGAGTGATAAGGGTTTTCCGGTCCATACATTTATTGTAGACTCAGAATTAGATAGAGAAATCAATGAGTTTACAGTTAAATACAATATTGATTTTATTGTCATGGGAACCTTTGGCTCCTCTGGTTTAAGAGAAACTTTTATAGGTTCTAATGCACAGAAAATAGTACGTAAAGCTAAAGTGCCGGTATTAACTGTTAATGCCAATTGTGCAAATTTTAATATTAGAAAAGTAGTATTAAGCTCAGATTTTACAGAAGACATTATTAACGAGCAATTGCCTAGAGTGAAAGACTTTGCGGATGTGTTCATGGCCGAATTAACTTTACTATATGTCAATACACCTAATTATTTTGAAGAAACCAATACAGTGACCCAACGTATAAATGACGTTAGAGATGCATACGGACTTACCGCTGCTTCCATAAGTATTTACAATTCATTTGATATTGATGAAGGAGTTATTTCTTATGCGGAACAAAATGATGCAGATGTAATTGCAATGGTGACCCATGGTTACCGAGGTGTCAAAAAACTGTTTAGCGATAACATTACAGAATCTGTGGTGAATCATAGTAATATTCCGGTTTTAACCTTACACATAAACTAATTTCAATAAAAAAGGGTTGTTAAAAAATGCGCAATTTGGCCGTCTTTTGTTGTGATAAACAAAATAAATTTATTGGTTTTGAGTTAAAGGATTTGCACATTCGTGTAATCAAAGAGAGCACATGAAAACTAAAAGAAACAAGGCGATACTTCCATTTTTATTTTTTGCTTTTATACACTGTATTTCATACTCTGGACTGTCTCAAGAGATAGAAGACGGGTGTGGCATGTCGGGTAATAAAAAGGCAAATAAAGCGTATGCCAATGCCATCGATAAAAAGAAAAATTCTTTTAAAGAGAGAATGATTTACTTTAGAGAAGCACTAGAATTAGATCCGGATTTTTATCTGGCTCTGTGGGGAAAATCGTTTGCTCAGATTAAACAATCTAGAAGTAAAAACCTTCCTTTTCAAAATACAGAGAGTGCCTTAATGTCTGTTGTTGAGAATTGTCCGGATATGCACTCTGCACCTTATTTCTTTTTGGGTGAGATTAATATGAATAAAGGTGATTTTGAAGCCGCAGCAATTTATTACAGTGCGTTTATTCAATATGAAAGTGAGGATGATAAACGGTTTGAAGGTAGGTATGAAGAACAAATTACCACCGCTACAAATACTTATAAAGTAGCCCAATTTTTGGGTTTTCAATACGCCAATCCAATTCCATTTATACCCATTAAAATTAGTCCGCTTTCGCAAGAAGATAGTGATGAATATTTACCAGCTATTTCTCCTGATAACGAGGTGATCCTTTACACTAGAAAAGTAGAAGTGAAAAAAAACAAACGGGATGGTATTGGGGCAAGTTCTGACCGTATTCTTGAAATTGAACGTTTCTCAATGTCAAATTTCGTCCATGGTTCTTTTGAAAAAGGTCAAGCTTTTGGCGCTCCATTTAATACGGATGCGAGAGCTAATTATGGTGGTGCGGCAATTACTATTGACAATAGAGAGATTTATTACACGGAGTGTTCGCCTATTCAAGGAAAAATGAATTGTGATATTTATCATTCGGTGTATGAATTCTCAGAAACAACTAATGGAGGATTGGAACAATGGCATTGGACGAAGCCTAAAAGCTTGGGGCCCAATATTAATTCAGATCAAGGCTGGGAAGCACAGCCTACTATTTCTAAAGACGGGAAATGGCTGATGTATGCCGTGTTTAAAGAAGGAACCAGAGGTATTGATTTATATCAATCTAAAAGGCAACCTAACGGAAGTTGGGGAGTAGGCGAAAGTATGGGAGAGCCTATAAATACAGCGGGAAATGAAAAAAGCCCATTCTTTCATTCGGATGATAAAACGCTTTATTTTGCCTCCAAAAACGGACATATGGGCATGGGCGGATATGATGTGTTTGTGAGTCGTTTTGTAAATGGAAAATGGTCTATACCCATGAATTTAGGTTACCCCTTAAATACTCCTGATGATGAGCATGGATATGTTGTTAGTTTAGATGGAAGGACGGCCTACTTTGGATCGTCTTCACCTTTTAACGGAGGTAATGGAAAGAGTATTGATATTTACAGTGTGACTATTCCTAAAAAAATTAGACCAGATAAGGTGATGATGGTAAAAGGCACAGTGAAAACTAAAGATGGACAGGTTCCTAAGGATGCCTCTGTTGAGATGCGTAACACAAAAACGCAGGAGATTGAATTGGTTAAAGTAGATGCTAGAAATGGCACCTATGCAGCTATTGTAAATATTCAAGATTCAGCAGATTATATGCTAATTGCTAAGGGAACTGATGTAGCATTTAATAATAAATTAATAAAGTCACCAAAAGAGGATGAGCCTATAAAAGCAAAGGTGAATGTAGAGGTGAAGGAGAGTAAAATGGGACAACACATTACCATTGAAAATATTCATTTTAAAACCAATTCAGCCGATATTAATGAGGAATCTAGAGCGAGTTTAAACGCTTTAATAGGCTATATGAAGGAACACTCCGGTTTTAAGATATCAGTAGAGGGGCATACCGATAATGTGGGTGATGCAAAAGCCAATCTCGCTTTGTCTACGGATAGAGCCTATTCTGTTATGGCATATTTACAAGAGAAGGGTATTTCTTCTAAACGTTTAAAATTTAAAGGTTGGGGGTCTGAAAAACCAATGGTATCTAATACGTCCGCAAACGGTAGATCTCAAAACAGAAGAATTGAAATAGTCACCTTAGGAAGGTAAGATTATTTACCTACCTTAAACTCACTAGTCGTATGGAACACAATGTCAGGATAATCTGATTTTGCCATGTTCAGTAAGAATGGAGAATCGGCTAAAAATACCCAGTTTTCATCTTTATCTTGTACACAGTTTCTGGCTTTAATTCGTGTGAAAGTATCTAATTGACCTTGGTTTTTAGAAGTCATCCAAGTAGCCTTGTGATAAGGTAAACCTCTGAATGAACAAGACGCACCGTATTCATGTTTTAATCGGTATTGGATGACTTCAAATTGAAGTTCACCAACGGTACCCAATATCTTTTTGTTACCCGGTTGTTGTGTAAATAATTGTGCAACTCCTTCATCAGATAGTTGACGTAATCCTTTTTCCAACTGTTTAGTTTTCATAGGGTCAGTATTCTCTACCTCTCTAAATAACTCTGGTGAGAAACTAGGCATACCTTTAAACATGAACTTTCCGCCTTGAGTCATGGTATCTCCAATTTTAAAGCTCCCTGTGTCGTATAGTCCAATTACATCACCAGGAAATGCTTCATCTACTACTTCCTTACTTTGTGCCATAAAAGAGTAGGGATTAGAAAACTTCAATTTCTTACCTAAACGTACATGTTCAAAGAACTTATTTTTTTCAAACTTACCTGAACAGACTCTTAAAAACGCAATTCTATCTCGATGACGAGGATCAAGGTTCGCGTGAATTTTAAATATAAAACCACTAAATTTAGGGTCAGTTGGAGCAACCATCCCCATATCAGATTCACGTGGTAAAGGGTTTGGAGCAATTTGCACGAAAGTGTCTAACATCTCACGAACTCCAAAGTTATTAAGTGCCGATCCAAAAAATACGGGTGCTGTTTTAGCTTCCAAATACTCGTTAATATCAAATGGATCGTAAACACCTTCTACTAATTCTAAGTCTTCACGAAGCTCTGTAGCTTGATCACCTAAAAAGTCATCTAGCTGAGTGTCTGCCAAATCAGATATAGCAACGACATCATTCTCAATATTTGTTTTGTTCGGATTAAAAAGGTTGATTTCGTTTTCGTATATATTATATACCCCTCTAAAATCTTGACCAATACCAATGGGCCAAGTTAAAGGTCTTGTTTTAATGCTTAATTCTTCTTCTAATTCATCCAGTAAACTAAACGCATCTTTACCTTCCCTATCCATTTTATTTACAAAAATGATTACTGGAGTATCGCGCATTCGACACACTTCCATTAATCTTCGGGTTTGAGGCTCTACACCACTTGCTGCGTCAATTACTAAAATCACACTATCCACTGCAGTCAGAGTTCTATAGGTATCTTCTGCAAAATCTTTGTGACCAGGAGTATCTAGAATGTTAATGAGTTTGTCTTTGTAATGAAAAGTCATTACCGAAGTAGCAACTGAGATCCCTCTTTGCTTTTCAATTTCCATAAAATCGGAAGTAGCCGTTTTTTTAATCTTGTTATTCTTAACTGCTCCCGCTACTTGAATGGCTCCACCAAATAATAATAGCTTTTCAGTAAGGGTAGTTTTCCCGGCATCTGGATGCGAAATAATTCCGAACGTTTTTCTAATATCGATTTGATCTTGAATGCTCATATTGTGATTTTCTTGGGCGGCAAAAATACGGTTCTCCTATAGAAATTTAACAGAGGTTGTAAATAAAGTTTAGGATGTGAATAGACTCCTATTCTAGGAAAGAGTAGGAGTGGTTTGAAATATGATTTTACCGCTGTAATGATTGTATTCCTTGGCTATGAACTCCTCCATAAAAGAAAGAAAAAATGAGTGATGAATTAAAAAAATTTGGGTGGAGGGTATACTTGATGTATACTTGAATAACCAAAACCTTGTTTATATCTGCGGGGTAAGATGTTAGGGACGATGTGAGAAATTTTTGTAGAAGTTTTGGTTCGAATTATTTCGAGTATAGAGATAATGTTCCCATTATTTTTGATGGCGGTGCCCAGTATAGACTTCATTTAAAAGTGCAAATTGACGCACCCTGAGGCTATGTAACACCGGTAAGTAAGTATTGCTTTAAATTGGGTTTTAATTGGCGGTTAATAAAATAATAGGAAGATGAAATTTTTTTTTTTAGGAACGGCCATTATGGCTACTTCATTAATATCGGTGGCGCAAGATTCAATAGGTACTATAGAGGAAGTAGTGCCTCTAATAACCAATAGGCCGGGACTTACAGAGGCTTCAAGAGCCGTTTATAAAGGTGGGTTTCAATTGGAAATGGGTTTAGAGTACGGAAAAACACCAACCTCTAAAGGATCATCCGAGTATTCTGATTACATTTTATTACCCAATATTGGCTTCTTATATGGTGTATCTAATAATGTTGAACTACGTGTTTTTGGAAATAACCAGGGCTCAAGAAATAACCATACCTGTGGGCAACAGAAATATGATTACTCGGTAGATAATGTTTTTGTGGGTACTAAAATTAATTTATTGAAATCTAAAGGATGGATTCCCGAACTGGCTTTGGTCATAAATCAAGGAATTCCAACAGATGGGAGTAGTGATCTGAAATCATGGGCAAGTACCGGTTTATTAGCATGGAGCTATAGTTTGCCTTCCAACTTTGCTCTTTCGGGTAATTTAGGGTATACCAACGAAAAAATAACACAGGAAAATGTGGATATGAAATATCAACATGGTTTACTGTATACCCTTAACTTAGGATATGCTATAAAATCAAATATCGGTACATACGTTGAGCTTAATGGTTCTGATCTATTGTATCAAGGTAATAGCTTTCCTATAAATGTAGACGGTGGATTTTGGTATAGAGTTAACCCGCATTTGCAAGTAGATGCTTTAGCCGGTTACGGTTTTGAGGTAGAAAACTACTTTGTAAATATCGGAATGAGTTGGTTGTTACTAAAATAGCTTAATTTACGTTTAATACCTTTTTTTAACTTTAAAACTCGTAAAATGAAAAACTTAAAACTTACCACGTTTCTTATCCTGGTTTCAACGGCTGTATATTCTCAAGGGTTCTTTTTTACGGCTAAAGGAGGGTATGCCATTGGTGTAAATACGGAAAGTAATGTGTTAGTAGATCATGAATACAAAATAACCCAGAGTTTACCTACTGGTAATACAGAAACTCATAAATTAACTGATGTTCCGTTATCTTATGGTAGTGGGATGATATTTGGAGGTTCAGTTGGTTATATGTTTAATCAATTTATTGGAATTGACTTAGGCTTTTCGTACCTAAAAGGTTCTAAAACTATTATTATCCCAATTTAGAACCTTCTTCTCGACATACTAAAAAAGATGATATTAGATACGGTAACATGTTTAGAATAATGCCAAGATTAGTTTTAACTCTAGGATTAGCAAAATGGAACCCATATATGATGGTGGG
Source organism: Salibacteraceae bacterium (assembly GCA_047610145.1). GTDB lineage: Bacteria > Bacteroidota > Bacteroidia > Flavobacteriales_G > Salibacteraceae > CAJXZP01. Next base: position 12,017 of record JBLFZF010000038.1, read on the forward strand.
TGCAATCATTGGTATGGGAAGTTATTATCGAGAGGAAAAATTGTTAATGGATGGAGATAATTTTGGGGTCCCCTATAATGCTATCAATGACTTTGAGAAAGAGAAGTATAAAGGGAATGTTGCGATTGGGGTAAATGCGTTGGTAGGATTAGCGTATAAATGGAAAGCCAATTGGACGTTTTTCACTGAAGTTTCCTATGAAGGTATGAACTATAAACCTAATGAATCAGAGTTGGTAGAAAAAACACATAATGGGGAGGATATATTAGCTAATTCTCAAAAAAGATATACGCATAGTACCTATGCAAATGAAATAGAGTTTACACCTGATATTGACTTTGATGAACCTACCCCTCGAAATAGAATATCAGCTCCTTTCAGTAATATTGGTTTTTATTTAGGCGTTAAATTATCTCTAACCACAAAAGAATAGCTTCCTGTATTAAGAGAGTGAAAATCTTGATAGACTTCTATTTTAAAAAGGGTAGCTATCTACTGATTTCAATATCAAAACCGTACTTTTGCCGCACTAAAAAGTGAATCAAAATGAGTGTTCGTTACGTAATTGTTGAGTCTGAAATTGGTGCAGGTACCAGAGGTTCCTCATTAGGAGTTAAAGCCATGGAAGTGGTAGGTTGGAATAAGCAAAGTGAAATTTTAGCAAAATACAATCATAAAATAGTAGAGGTTTTTAATAACGACTTATACAAAACAGTAGACACCCCAAATGCGATTCGTATAGAATCAGTGGTTAAGGTGCTCACAAATGTAGCTGACGCTGTTCATCAGACGGTAGATACGGAGTTTCCGGTGGTGCTTTCGGGTGATCATTCCATTGCTGCAGGTACAATTGCAGGAATTAAAAAGGCATATCCATCTAAAAGATTGGGTGTGGTTTGGATTGATGCACATGCGGATATTCACTCCCCTTTTACCACACCTTCGGGCAACGTTCATGGTATGCCTTTAGCGGCAGCCTTAGGGTTAGATAATCTAGAACTAAAGATTAACGAGTTATCTGAAAAAGAGTCTGCGGGTTGGAACGCAATGAAAAACCTTTCAGGCGTGTGTCCCAGTGTGCTGCCAGAAGATACCGTTTATTTTGGTGTGAGAGATACCGAAGAGCAGGAAGATGAAATTATCGAGAATCAGGAAATTAGGAATTTTTTAGTAGAAGAAATCAGATATAGAGGTATGGACGTATGTCTTACGGAAGCGATTGAAAGGCTAGATAACTGTGATTTGATATACATTTCGTTTGATGTAGATTCAATGGATTGTGATTTAATATCTTACGGTACAGGAACGCCAGTTTCAAAAGGTTTTGATGAAGTAGAGATTAAAGAAATAATTTCTGGTTTTTTAGAAACCGAAAAAGTAGCATGTTTGGAATTTGTGGAAATCAATCCAACATTAGACGAAAAGAAAAATAAAATGGCAGAAACGGCTTTTGAAATATTAGAAGAAGTTTTACCCATTATTGAAAAATTGAATAATTAGAACTTTTTAGTAATAAGTTACCACTGTTCTCCATAGAGCTAGGAATTGAAAATATGAACATTGAAGATAAAATAACAGGTTACGTAAATCAAGTTTTGATTAATCTTTTTGGAGAACAAGAGTTTCCGACTACTCAACTGCAAAAAACACGTAAAGAGTTTGTAGGCGATTACACGGTAAACGTTTTTCCATTATTGAAAATTAGTCGTAAAAACCCGATGGATACCGCAGCTCAAATAGGAGCTGAAATGGTTAAATTGGTTGATTTTATTGAATCATACGACATTGTTAAGGGTTTTTTAAATTTAAAAATCACGGCTGATTACTGGAATACGATATTTCAAGAGATTTCAAATACTGAAAATTTTGGTTTCGTAAAAAATTCAGGAAAATCGGTCATGGTAGAATATTCGTCTCCGAATACCAATAAACCTCTGCATTTAGGGCATCTTAGAAATAATTTCTTGGGATATTCTGTTGCCGAGATTTTGAAAGCAAACGGTCACAAGGTTGTGAAAACGCAAATCATTAACGATCGTGGAATCCATATTTGTAAATCAATGTTAGCTTGGCAATTATATGGAGAGGGAGAAACACCAGAATCTTCAGGTATGAAAGGCGATCATTTGGTAGGTAAATACTACGTGAAATTTGATCAAGTTTATAAAGTGGAGATTGCTGAATTAATAGCTGCTGGTAAAACAGAAGAGGAAGCTAAAAAGCAAGCTCCAATTATTCTTTCCGCACAAGCTATGCTGATGCAATGGGAGGCCAAAGAACCAAAAATTTATTCTTTATGGGAAACCATGAACAGTTGGTGTTATGCTGGTTTTGCCGCTACCTATACCAGCATGGGTGTAGATTTTGATACCTTGTATTATGAATCAGAGACCTATTTGTATGGGAAAGACTTCGTTACTGAAGGTCTAGAAACAGATGTCTTTTATAAAAAGGAAGATGGTTCTGTTTGGATTGATTTAACCGAAGATGGGTTAGATCATAAACTGGTCTTACGTTCGGATGGTACAGCCGTTTACATGACCCAAGATATCGGTACAGCTATTCAACGGTACAAAGATTACCCCGATTTAAATCAAATGATTTATACGGTGGGTAATGAGCAAGATTACCATTTCAAAGTGTTGTTTTTAATATTGAATAAACTCGGGTTTGATTGGGCTAAAGAGTGCTATCATTTATCTTACGGAATGGTGGAGTTACCGCATGGTAAAATGAAATCTCGTGAAGGTACGGTGGTAGATGCAGATGACTTGATGCAAGGTATGGTAGATGATGCACATAAAGCATCGGAGTTGCATGGCCATGTTTCTGATCAAAGCGAAGAAGAGCAACACGCACTTTCTGAAATGGTAGGAAAAGGAGCGTTAAAATATTTTATTTTAAAAGTAGATCCCAAAAAGAAAATGATGTTCGACCCTTCGGCCTCTATCGATTTAAATGGAAATACGGGTCCTTTCATTCAGTATGCGCATGCGCGTATTCAATCTATTATTGCCAGAGCAAACGGAGTAGAGAAAATAGAATTACCATCTGCTGAAATTTCTGAAAAGGAATTTGAGATAATTAAAATGCTGAATGATTATCCAATGATTATTAGTGAGGCAGGATTAAATTACAGCCCGGCAAATGTGGCTAATTATGTTTACGATTTGGTCAAGTTATATAATTCATTCTATCAGTCGTCTCCTATATTTAATGATGATAATGAGGCTCAAACAAAATTCAGAGTATCTCTTTCTGCCGAGGTCGGTAAAATCATTAAAAGTGGAATGGGGTTGTTAGGTATTCAAGTTCCAAACAGAATGTAGAAAGTCAAGACGGAATATATGTGTAAGTAAAAGGATTCTTTAGCATGCACACTTCCGACTTAGAACTATAAAAAGTATTATTGCAGTCATAATTTTGAGCCATGTTCAATAGATTACAAGAGAGATTAGAAAAGTCGTTCCAGACGTTAAAAGGTCAAGGTAGCATTACAGAAATTAATGTTGCGCAAACCATGAAAGAGATTCGTAGAGCTTTGCTCGATGCGGATGTCAATTTCAAAATCGCCAAAGATTTTACGAATACGGTAAAAGAGAGAGCGCTGGGAGAGAATGTCTTAACGTCACTTTCACCCGGCCAATTACTGACCAAAATCACCCACGATGAGTTAGCTAACTTAATGGGGGAAACCGTTGAGGAATTAGATCTAAGTGGTAACCCAGCTGTTATTTTAATGGCCGGTTTACAAGGTTCCGGTAAAACAACACATTCTGGTAAACTAGCCTATTTCTTAAAGAATAAGAAAGGGAAAAATCCACTAATGGTAGCTGCCGATGTGTATAGACCGGCTGCAATTGATCAGTTACATGTGGTAGGGGAGCAAATTGGAGTAGATGTTTATTCTAATAAAGAAGAAAAAGATCCCGTAAAAATTGCAGAACAAGGTTTAATTCATGCAAGAAGTAATGGGTATAACGTAGTTATTGTAGATACTGCAGGTCGTTTAGCGGTTGATGAAAAAATGATGGCTGAAATTGCCGCTATTAAGAAATCAATAAAACCAAATGAAACTTTGTTTGTGGTAGATGCCATGACGGGTCAGGATGCTGTGAATACGGCAAAAGAGTTTAACGATAAGTTGAATTTTGATGGCGTGATTTTAACCAAGCTAGATGGTGATGCCCGTGGTGGAGCGGCACTATCTATTCGTCAAGTAGTTGAGAAACCAATTAAATTTATTGGTACCGGTGAAAAAATGGAGGCTTTAGATGTGTTCTATCCGGAACGTATGGCCGACCGTATTTTAGGTATGGGTGATGTGGTTTCCTTAGTAGAGCGAGTTCAAGATCAATTTGATGAAGAGCAGGCCAGAAAACTACAAAAAAAAATAGCAAAGAATCAGTTCAACTTTGATGATTTCCTTCAACAAATTCAACAAATCCAGAAAATGGGTAACGTGAAAGATTTGATGGGAATGCTTCCAGGTATGGGTAAAGCCATGAAGGATGTAGATATTGAAGATGATGCCTTTAAACATATTGAAGCTATTATTTTTTCTATGACTCCAAAAGAGAGAGAACAACCAGATATAATTAATGGTTCAAGAAAGAAAAGAATTGCAAAAGGTTGTGGTAGGGAGATTACAGATGTCAATCAATTGATGAAGCAATTCAACGACACTAAAAAAATGATGAAGTTGATGAATAATAAATCGGCTATGGCAAGTATGATGAAGCAATTTGGCGGTATGCCAGGTATGCCTGGAGGGCAATAGATGAACACAATTGCGTGATTTTTAGTCACCACAAAAGCAATAGATATGGTTTTACTAGATGGAAAAAAGACGGCTAACGACATTAAAGATGAGTTAGCAGTAGAAGTATTGAAAATTAAAGCGGAAGGTGGAAAGGTTCCTCATTTAGCGGCTATTATTGTGGGTGAAAACGGAGCAAGTATTACATATGTAAATGCAAAGGTTAAGGCATGTGAAAAAGTAGGATTTGGTTCTAGTTTAATTCAATTAAAGCTTGAAACTACTCAAGAAGAACTTTTAGCTAAAATTGAAGAGTTAAACAATGATGATGTAGTTGATGGATTTATTGTTCAGTTACCTCTTCCAGATCATATTGATGAAGAAACCGTTTTAAACGCGGTTTCTCCAACCAAAGATGTAGATGGTTTTCACCCAGCAAATTTCGGGAAAGTTGCTTTGGGTTTACCTTCTTTTATTCCAGCTACTCCGAACGGAATTTTGGAATTGTTAAAACGCTATGAAGTGGAAACTTCTGGTAAACATTGTGTGGTAGTTGGCAGATCTAATATTGTTGGATTACCCATGTCTATTCTAATGGGGCAAAACAGATACCCTGGAAATTGCACGGTAACTTTAACCCATTCTCGTACTAAAAACTTAGAAGAAATTACCAAATCGGCCGATATTCTTATCGTTGCTTTAGGTAAGCCAGAATTTATTACTGGCGATATGGTGAAAGAAGGAGTTACTATTATTGATGTAGGAATTACCAGAGTTAAAGATGAAACCAAAAAATCTGGATTCAGATTATTAGGTGATGTTCATTTTGAGTCGGTAGCACCAAAATCAGAGTTTATTACGCCAGTTCCTGGTGGAGTAGGACCAATGACAATAGCATCGTTAATGCAGAATACTTTAAAAGCGATAGAATTAAACAAATAGATTAATTCTAATTAGGATATAAAAAAAAGGCTCCGATTTTATCTGAGCCTTTTTTGTTTTCATGTAAATTACTTTAACGTCAATTAAATTATGATGTATGATAAAGTAAAGGAATGTACCCAACCTCTATCATGGTAAACCCCAAAGTCTTCAAAGTAAATTTTGTTGCTGGAAAGGCTGTAAGCCAAACTGAATTTTTTATACGAATACGAAAAATAACCATTTATACTATTCAACTCTTGGCCTGCAAAACTATTACTGTAAGACGCTCCTACCTTAATAGGTTTGATAGGGTTATACTCCAATCCCACATAGTAACTATAGGTTAGGTATTCATAGTAATTAAGTCGGCTTATGCCTCCAAATGGCGACAAAATGCAATGGGAGTTAAGGCTAAAGTCATACATGCCCGTAAGCCCTGTATTAGAAAGACTAATAAAAAAGTTTCCGCCATAATAACTAAGTCCCAAATTACTAATTAATGATTCACTTGAGCCGCCAGATTTACTTGTTGACTCATAAAAATTCTGATGATCTGGAAATCCATTATACCAAGCTACATAATATTTATTATTGGTGTATTGATGGCCCAGCGTAACTCCTATTCCCAAGCCGGTATGGTTTTGGAATCTCTATTGGTAACTCATACTTAACCAAAGCCCAAAATATTCTGCGGCATCTTCATAGTCGTTTGTATAGGTTTTTTCAAACCGAGCGCCACCTCCAATCGAGGTACGAGAGTTTTTTACTTTTCCCATCAAATTTAAATCGCTAGTATGTTGTTGAATAGCAACGTCCTGAACGGGTTGGTATGCCATGGTGTAATTGCCCGAAAATTGTTACGTATTAAATACACCTATAAGGGCCGGATTGTTTATTGCGGCATTTAGTTTAGGGTTGGTGCCCCATTTATTAAAATTTTGTGAAAGTAATTGGGTTGAATAGATGAAGGTTAAGGTTAGAATGGGTAATTTTTTCCGCATTAACCATTGGTTTTTCCTGACAAGCTTAAACTGTATTATCGGTCGGTACAAGTGTTTATTTTGATTGCTTGCGCTGGCGTAGTTTAAAGCGCTTGTTTATAAGAGTTTGTATCTAGTTTTTAAGGATGTTTTTTTTGGTGATAAACAGAAAATAAGTATTAATTTCGCGCGCTCAAATAGAGGGTGGAATTGCCACTATTTTTTGGAGCAAAATCAATACATATGAAAAGAGTAAACGAGTATCGTAAGTTATTTAATGCAGATAAGACAACTACCTTAAAAGAGTTGAAAACTACATACCGTAATTTGGTAAAAGAATGGCACCCAGATAAATTTCAAGCGGATGATGAAAAAGCTGCTGAAGCGGAAGTGATGGGTAGAAAAATCATTGATGCAAATCATTTTTTAGTAAGTATTGCTGAAGAAACTATTGCAAAAGGAAAAGAAGATTATACAAAATCTATTGAGTCTGGTGTAGAAGATTTTAAACATAAGAGTTTACTTATGGAGGTTACTTTTATAGACGGAAATACGTATGAGTATTTTGGGGTAAACAAAGGGTTGTTTTCAAAATTTGTAAATGCAGACAAGCAATTTAGATTTGGCAAGAGAAATATTTTTAACTCTTTCTTATACAGAAAATCAAAAAAAGGTACGTTAGAAAAGGCGTAGGTGTTTAAATAATGAGATATTTTAACGCTGCTTCCCATTGGGTAGCAGCGTTTTTTTGTTTAAAATTGTATCATGAAAAAGGTAAGTTTATTTATTCTTATTTTCCTACTCGGTATGCTTTCTTTTGCTCAAGAAATTAGAGTCTTAACCTATTTAGACTCTGAAATTGAAGAAACCTCTGGCTTATTAAATTTAAATGGAAAACTTATAACCCACAACGATTCTGGAGGAGAACCTATTTTATATGTGTTGGATATGTTCACGGGTAAGGTTCTTCGGTCTGTGTATATTAAGAATGCGAAAAATGTAGATTGGGAAGATATCTGTTCAGATGAAAAATTCATTTACATTGCAGATATTGGAAATAATAGAGGGAAGAGAAAGAACTTGAAAATTTATCGAATAAAAAAAGATAAATTCCTAACTCAAGATACCGTTAAAGCAAAGAAGATTGATATTTCTTATGGAGATCAGAAAAACTTCAAGCCTGGTAAATTCATGACTAATTACGATGCAGAAACGCTCGTTTCTGTAGGAGATTCTTTGTACATATTTACCAAAAACTGGGGGAATCATTTAACGAGAATGTATGCGGTGAGTAAAAATATTGGAGAATACGAATTGTTTCCAAGAGCTAGTTTTAAGGCGAGATGTTTAGTTACTTCAGGGAATTATAATACAGAGAATAACGAAATTGTTTTTTCAGGTTATTTATTTAATAAGCAATTCGTAATGCGTTTAAATAACTTTACAGAAGGGAACTTGAAAAATGGAAATTTCATCTCCAAAGAGTTTAAGGTTCCTGAAAATTCAAGTAAACAAATTGAAGGAATAACCCATGATATTGGATATGAATACTACATCTCTTCTGAAGCGTATCAAGGAAATACCCAAGTGTTATACAAGTTAATCTGGGCGCCTTAAAGGTTACTTTCCAAAGCGTTCAAATACACCTAGCCCAAATAACGCGAAATCATATTTAACAGGATCATTCGGATCTAATTTTCTCAGGGTAACCATTATGTCTTCTACCGCTTTCCAATCACTTTGTTTGCGTTGTAAGATACCGAGCTTTTTTGATACATTTCCCGTATGTACATCAAGAGGAAGGTATAGATGAGCGGGCTTTATTTTAGTCCAAATACCAAAATCAACTCCTTTTATATCCGATCTAACCATCCATCGTAAATACATGTTTAACCTTTTCGCTGCGGAACCTTTTACCGGATCTGAAACATGTTTTTGGGAGCGTTGCAAATGACTTATTTCGAAAAACGATTTTTTAAATTTAGATATATTCAAAGCCATGTTTTCTGGAGCTTGAGAAAAAGCTCCTTCTAGTCCGTTATGTTTTTTATAGAGGTTCTGTAAGGAGAGTAAAAAGTGTTTTAAATCATCAAAATTGAACGTGCGGTGTTTGAAACTCTCGAAACCTAACAAATCATCTTCCTTAAAATTGGTAATGAAATCAAATGGAGCCATGTCCATTTGTTCCATTAAGAATGTGGCATTTTTAATAATGGTAGGTCGCTGACCCCAGGCAATAGTGGCCGCTAAGAAACCGGAAATTTCAATATCTTCCTTTTTTGAAAATTGATGCGGTATTAAAATGGGGTCTGATTCAATAAAATCAAGAGTTTCGTAATATGCTGCTTTTTCATTTAGAAAATCAGATAGCTCAGTTAACTTCATCTATTCTGCAATTTTGCCGTCTTCCATAACCAATTTCCTATCTGCCATATCTGCTAAATCAGAATTATGTGTCACAATAATAAACGTCTGATTGAACTTTTCGCGTAAATCAAAAAATAACTGATGTAGTTCTTTCGCAGATTTAGAATCTAAATTTCCTGATGGTTCATCGGCAAAAACAATAGCTGGCTTGTTGACTAATGAACGCGCTACAGCCACACGTTGTTGTTCTCCTCCAGATAATTCGCTGGGCTTGTGATGTAATCTTTTACCCAGCCCCATAAACTCTAAATACTCTGTCGCAATTTTTTCTGCTACCGCTTTTGATTTACCGGCAATAAATAAGGGCATAGATGCATTTTCTAGTGCCGTAAACTCAGGTAATAAATGGTGAAACTGAAATACAAATCCAATATGCTTATTTCTAAATTTAGAAATATCATTTGAATTTAAACGAGATACTTCTTGATTCATAATATGTAGGGTTCCTGAGTCAGAAGAATCTAACGTTCCTAGAATTTGAAGCAACGTAGTTTTTCCAGCCCCAGATGCCCCCACTATAGAAACTATTTCTCCTTGTTTAATAGATAGGTTTACTCCTTTAAGGATTTGTAAATCGTCATAATTTTTATGAATATTAGTTGCTTCGATAACTGTCATTTAATCTGTTTTATGAGTTACGAAAATAGCTGAAATCCGTATAGAAAAACGAATTTGCATACACATGAAAATATTAAAATGAATAGCAAGAGAATAGGAAGAGATGGGTTTTTAAAGAAGGTTGAAAAAATTATAATAAATAGGTGGAGATTTGTAAGTCTTCCAGACTCGAGTGTCTAATTTAATATTACTTTTGAGTCTTCAAAATTGAACTAATTTTTTAAAGATATATCAATGAATCTGCATGAATATCAGGGTAAAGCCCTTTTGAAAAGTTTCGGAGTTGCCATTCAAGAAGGAATCGTAGCAAATACTCCAGAAGAAGCTGTTGAAGCGGCAAAAGAGTTGAACAAGACTACCGGTACAGACTGGTTTGTTGTTAAAGCACAAATTCACGCAGGTGGTCGTGGTAAAGGTGGCGGTGTAAAACTGGCTAAATCTTTAGACGAAGTAAGATCAATTTCTGACCAAATTATTGGTATGACTTTGATTACCCCTCAAACTTCTGCGGAAGGGAAATTTGTAAGTAAAGTTTTGGTAGGTCAAGACGTTTATTATCCAGGGGCTTCTGAGCCAGAAGAGTATTATATGTCAGTAATGATGGACCGTCAAGCGGGTAGAAACATCATTATTTATTCTCCAGATGGAGGTATGGATATTGAAGCTGTTGCTGAAAAAACTCCAGAACGTATTTTCAAAGAAGAAATAGATCCTAAAGCAGGTGTTACTGGGTTTCAGGCTAGAAAGATTGCTTTCAACCTTGGGTTATCCGGTAAGTCAATGAAGGAAATGACAAAATTTGTTAGTTCTTTATACAAAGCTTACGAAGGTATTGATGCTTCATTGTTTGAAATTAATCCAGTACTTAAAACAAGTGATGATCTTATTATCGCTGTTGATGCAAAAGTAACTGTGGATGATTCTGCATTGTACCGTCATAAAGATATTGCAGAAATGCGCGATACTACAGAAGAAGATCCCTTTGAGTTAGAAGCAAGTCAAGTAGGCTTAAACTTCGTGAAATTAGATGGTAATGTGGGTTGTATGGTCAATGGCGCTGGTTTAGCCATGGCGACTATGGACATTATTAAAATGTCTGGTGGTTCTCCTGCTAACTTCTTAGACGTTGGCGGAACAGCTGATGCTAAACGTGTAGAGCAAGCATTTCGTTTGATTTTAAAAGATCCAAAAATTGAAGCGATTTTGGTGAATATTTTTGGAGGTATTGTTCGTTGTGATCGAGTGGCACAAGGAGTTATTGATGCCTACAAATCAATTGGTGATATTTCTGTTCCTGTAATTGTTCGTTTACAAGGTACCAATGCAATTGAAGCGAAGGCATTAATTGATAATTCTGGACTTAAAGTGACATCTGCCATTACATTGTTAGATGCTGCAAATAGAGTGAAAGAATCAGTTTAATTACTGTTTATACTATATTAAAAGCCTCGATTTTAATTAATCGGGGCTTTTTTGTGTGGTTTTGTTACTCCTAAAAATAGTTGGCTAAGTGAAATGTTAGTCATAGAAACAACGTATGCATGTTCTAATTTTAGTGGTCTATACCACGAGGAAAAAATAGAGCAATTAATTGGCGTGTTGATGGGGAAATCGAAAGACGAAAATATAGGTAAATTCGAAATGAAATAGGTGTAAATTATCCCTTATTGGATATTTATCATGAAATGAGAAAGACGGTACTTTTAAAATATTCTCAGTAAAAAAATGTCGGTATTAAGTTCCTGTTTACTTATAGATCCAGCGTTAATATCTTATTTACTAGGTGAGTAACCTATTTTTGACTTTTCTTTTTTTTACTAGTGAGATTGAATACTTTCGTCCTCTCAATAATATTTATGGAGTATTGGGGAAATCAGCTATACATCAACAATATCAATGGGACCAGAATTAAAAGAGCATCAAAAAATTGTGACGCGCAATGTGTTGCTTTACGCAAGCATATCTGCTTTAATTTTATCAGGGGTAACCTACTGGGGAATGGAAATTAAAGGGATGATTCCAATGATCTTCTTGTTATTCTCGATGTGTAATTTATGGGTTCTATATCGTTTTTTCATTCATGAGAATTTGATAAAAGTATACTTTCAGGGCTCCGTTTTAATATTTATCGCGGTAGTTTTAATCAATGCTTTTAGCGGTGGTATTGATGGTGTCTTTAATTTCTTCATACCAATAATAGTATTATCCGGTTACTCCATGAAGAAGAAATTTGGAAGGTTTTGGCTGGTGGTAACAACAACTACTTTATCTATTTTTTATTTTTTTGATGGTCCTGTAATTTATCAAATGAACGAAGTTGAAGATGGCGTAAGGCCATTTTTCATCTTTTTATCTTTAATTATAGGAACCATTATTATGGGGGGCATTTACGGAGAATACTTCATTAAATTAATTCTTCTTGGAAAGCTAAAGTCCAATCAGTTGAATAAGAAGAATGAAGAGATTGAAATGTTGCTAAAAGAAATTCATCATCGGGTAAAGAATAATATGCAGGTGATTTCTGGGTTATTGAGTTTACAATCAAGCTTTATTAAAGATGAAAAAGTAAAGGAATATTTTAAACTTAGTCAAGACCGGATTAAGACAATGGCAATTGTTCATGAAATGCTCTATGAAGAAAGTGATATTACCTCCATTAATCTTTATGAGTATATAGATCGGTTAATTAATCAACTGGTCCTGTCTATGAAGGGAGATAATTGTAATGTGCGTCTTAATCTGAATATATTTAAGGTTTATTTAAATATTGATACAGCAATTACATTAGGTATTATCATAAATGAGATAGTGACTAACTCCTTAAAGCATGGTATTCCTGGTGATTCAGAAGGTGAGATTTCTATTGTTGTGGAAAAACTTAATCCTCCTTATTTTGTTTTACATGCAAGTGATAATGGATCGGGTATGAAAGAAGATTCTTTAAAGTCTAAAAATACTTTTGGAATTAACTTGATTAATAATCTATCAAATCAGTTAAAAGGAAAAATATCTTTGGACTCTGGACCAAATGGAACCCGTTATACTTTGGAATTTGAAGAAATCGTAAAGAAAAAAATTAAAGTTTAAAATGGCTGTTGGCTTTTTTAAATGAGTTTTCCTATATGCCTACTAATTATTTTTTAGCATAAAAACAATACGAATTTCCTGTTTTCTTCTTTTTATGATAATATTCCTAGGTGTATTTTGCCCATCCTATTTCAAATTTCACACTAAAAAAGTGCTTTAAAAAAAGTGAATATTCAATTCGGTGAATTATGTTAGTGAAAAATAAGGGTGTGTTGGTCATCGTTAATTTATAACTAGAGATTTGTTTACGGTGTTAAAGGTCTTTAGAATTTTAGAATAATTACAGGAGTACATAACTATGTTGATAATAGTTGAAAAAAACAAAAACAAAATATTTATATTTGGCTCTTTACAAGATTGAAATAATACCGTTTTCTATTGCTCTTGGCTAAATATGCAGAGCAAACTGGAAATAAAATAGTAAAACAAAATAAATGGATACGAAACAAATTTTCAAAAACAATCAAAACTGGGTTCAATCTAAACTAAATGTGGACTCTGACTATTTTAATAATCTGTCTAAAGGCCAAAATCCAGATATTTTATATATCGGATGTTCAGATAGTCGAGTAACGGCAGAGGAACTTATGGGTGTTTCACCCGGAGAAGCTTTTGTTCACAGGAATATAGCCAATATGGTTCCAAATACCGATTTAAGTGTAATGTCAGTTATTGATTATGCTGTTTTGCATTTAAAAGTGACGCAGATAGTTGTATGCGGTCATTATTATTGCGGGGGAGTGAAGGCAGCAATGGAGTCGCATGACCTAGGAATATTAAATCCTTGGCTTCGAAATATACGTGATGTATATCGCACACATAAAGAGGAGTTAGGGTTAATAGAAGATGAAGATAAACGTTACAAGAGACTTGTAGAATTGAATGTGCAAGAACAATGTATCAATGTGATAAAAACGGCTGAAGTTCAGAGGGCTTTTCGCGATCGTGGTTTAACTGTTCATGGGTGGGTTTTTGATATTCACTCAGGAAAGTTAATAGATTTGGAAATAGACTTTTCTAAAATATTAGAGAATGTAATGGAAATTTATCGCCTGGAATAATTAAACTAAAATGCTGTTTTTTTTGTGGTGATTGCTAAATCATATAACTCATAAAAATAAAATCTGAAAGCAGTTGATCTAACCAAAGAGCTAAAGGTAGGTAAGTCTTTTAATAAGTTATTTATATATGAGAAATATAGCGGTTGTTATTGGAGCTACAGGACTAGTAGGGGCTAATTTAGTTAGGCTATTATTAGCTGATTCGTCTTTTTCTGAAGTGAAAATTATCGTTCGAAGAAAGGGCGAGTTAACACATCAAAAACTCACGGAAATTATTGTAAAATTTGACCAATTAGAGGCGTATAAGCGCCACTTTACTGGAGATGTCTTGTTTTCATGCATGGGAACAACAATTAAAACAGCGGGTACTAAGGATGCTCAGTATACGGTTGATTTTACCTATCAAAATAGAAGTGCTCAACTAGCTCGCGATAACGGTATGTCTTCGTTAGTTTTAGTTTCTTCCACCGGAGCTAATTCTGATTCTATGATGTTTTATTCTAGAATAAAAGGGGATTTGGAAATGTCGGTGGAAGCAATGGGATTTGCACATTTAATTATTGTTAGACCTAGTTTATTGATAGGTTTTAGACCCAAAAAAAGAAGAGGCGAAGTGTGGTCAAGTATCTTGCTAGATGGACTGATGCCTATTCTACCATTCTTGAAAAAGTATAGAGGTATAAAAGGATCGGAAGTAGCGAGGGCTCTTGTTCAATTATTTAAAAGTACTTCTACAGGGAAAACAGTAGTTGAACTAGACGAATTATTCAAATATTCTCAATAATGAAAAAAGTAATTGTTACAGGGGCTACCGGAATGGTAGGTAAGGCCGTTCTCATAGAGTGTTTAAAATCCTCAGAAATAGACCATGTATTGTCTATTTCTAGAAGAACTTGTGGCCTTAAGCATGATAAGTTAAAGGAATTAATTCATCCTGACTTTTCTGATTTTTCAAATGTAATATCTCAACTGAAAGGTTTTGACGCGTGTTTTGCGAGTATGGGAGTTTCCTCTGCAGGTATGAATGAAAATGACTTTACACGTTTTACGTATCAATTTACCATGGCTTTAGCGAAGGAGTTAGTTCAACTAAATCCTCAAATGGTTTATACATATGTCTCGGGTGTGGGTACAGATGGTACAGAAAAGGGGAAAACCATGTGGGCTAGAGTGAAAGGTAAAACGGAGAATGACCTAATGAAACTGGGTTTTAGTCGCGTATACGCTTTTAGACCCGGAATGATTGTACCCAAAAACGGGGTAACTCCAAGTTCAAAATTGTATCGCGTTTTAATAAAAAGCTTAGGTTGGGTTTTCCCTATAATGAGCGCATTATTTCCAAGTTCAATAGTAGATTCTGACCAACTGGGTAGAGCTATGATAAAATTACTAAAGGTTAAATACGCCTCAAATATCATCTATTCAAAGGACATTATTGAGTTATCAAAGTAAGCATAAATAGAATGAAAAAAATAACTAAATGGTTAAAGTATTTGCTTTGGCTAATCTTAATCCTTATTGTTTCTTTGGTACTAGTAGGGGTGGTGTTTTTGAATACAAGTCCGGAATTTGGAGGGTCTCCAACAAATACACAAGTGGAGATATTTAAAAAATCTGGACATTACATTGATGGAGCGTTTGTTAATATTCAAGAAACTACCATGGATATAGGGTTTGATAGTATTATGGAT
>JBLFZF010000039.1:0-26684 GCA_047610145.1 Salibacteraceae bacterium
TTCAGGCTTGAAAACATATTTAAATTTTGAATCTAACGCACCAAAATGGATCATCTTTTCGATCGATTTAACGATTATTGCATTCTCAATAATCACTTCTTTTCTATTACGTTTTAACTTTGAACTCCCTAAAGACGAAATATCTTCTTTATTTAAAGGATTCATTGCCATTATTTTAGTTAGAATTACTATTTCCATTTTTTTCAAAACTTATAGTGGCGTTATTCGTCATACTAACTTACAAGATTTACAACGATTATATTTGGCTATTTCATCTGGAACAGCCGTAATATTTATTCTGAACTTAATATCCTATTTCTCCTTTGGCCAAAACATCCTTCCTAATTCAGTCATAATTATTGAATACATACTCACCTTTTTTCTTATCGGGTCTTTTCGAACTGTTATTCGTCTTATATTTTTAGAAATCACCTCTATTAATACCGATAAACGAGATGTCATCATTTATGGCGCTGGACATAATGGCTTAACAACAAAACAAGCATTAGAAAGAGTTACAAAAACAAAATTCAAAGTCATTGCTTTTATTGATTCCAATTATAGTAAAGTCGGAAAGCTTTTGGAAGGTACAAATATTTTTAGCGATCAAGACTTAGAGAAGTTACTCATTGAGAAAAATCCAAAAACACTAATTATAGCTGTTCAGGCCATCGAAAAAGAAAAAAAGAGAACCATAATTGAAATGTGTTTAAAACATGATATTGAGGTCAAGATAATTCCTCCAGTTACCGATTGGATTAATGGCGAATTAAATGTTAAGCAAATAAAATCAGTGAAAATTGAAGAGTTACTTGGTCGTAAACCTATTCAACTAGATCAAGACAAAATAAAAAATCAACTCACCGGTAAAACTATTTTGGTAACGGGTGCTGCTGGTTCAATTGGCTCAGGTCTAGTAGACCAAATTGCCAAATATTATCCTGAAAAAATAATCATGCTAGATCAAGCGGAAACTCCTTTGTATGATTTAGAACTCCGAATGCAAAACCAGTATGGTGGTAATATGATGGAAATTGTTATGGGTGACATTAGAGATGAAGTACGTATGCGTAATTTATTTCAAGAGTTTAAACCCTCTTTTGTGTATCATGCTGCCGCCTATAAACATGTACCCATGATGGAGGATAATCCTTCAGAAGCTATTCGCGCTAATGTTCAAGGCTCTAAAACTATTGCGGATTTATCGGAAGAGTTTGGGGTTGAAAAATTTGTAATGATTTCAACAGATAAGGCAGTCAACCCGACTAATGTAATGGGTGCGACTAAGCGAATTGCAGAAATATATACCCAATCAAAAAATACTCAAAGTAAAACTAAGTTCATTACAACACGTTTTGGTAACGTTTTGGGATCAAACGGTTCTGTGATACCCATCTTTAAACGTCAAATTGAAGCGGGTGGACCAATTACCGTTACCCATCCTGATATCACCCGTTTTTTCATGACGATTCCAGAAGCCTGTCAATTAGTTTTAGAAGCAGGAATGATGGGCGAAGGGGGGGAGATATTCATATTTGATATGGGTGAATCTGTAAAGATTGTTTCGTTAGCAGAGAAAATGATTAAACTTTCCGGATTAACTGTTGGTAAGGACATTCAAATTAAATATAGCGGTTTAAGACCGGGAGAAAAGCTTTATGAAGAGCTTTTAGCCAATGAAGAAAACACGATGAAAACGCACCATTCTCAAATTATGGTGGCTAAAGTTAGAGAAACTGATTATGCAGAGATCTCTAAAAACATCAGTGATTTAATTCATTCTTACTTGGGTCAAGATAACATGGAAATTGTGAGAAAAATGAAAGTCATGGTTCCAGAGTATAAGAGTAAAAACTCCATTTATTCTAAGCTCGATAATTAGGTTCTCTGCTCACTCGTAGAAGGAGTAATAAAATTCTATCATGAAATTTTTCTCGTCAATAGATATTCGGTTTAGAGATTTAGATGGTTTAGGTCATGTAAATAACGTGGTCTATTTATCGTATGTAGAACAAGCTCGTATTCGTTATTTTGATGCCATTCTAGGAGATCGTCAAGATTGGAATGAATGGGGAGTTCTTCTAGCTAGAACGGAAATAAATTACATCCGACCTCTTTTACTAAAACAAATTGCCAAATGTTACATGGAATGTACTGGGATTGGTACCAAAAGCATGCAATTTAATTTTAAAATCACCGTAATTGAGAATAACAAAGAGTTAGAAGTAGCTAATGGGGTGAATGTGCTCGTCTGTTTTAATCATAGAGAAAACAAAAGTATCGAAGTACCTTCGTTTTGGAAAACAGCTATTGATCATTTTGAAGATGGATTAGGTTAACACATGCCAAAGTCACACACACTACTACAACTTTCAGAAAGTATTGAACGTGTTATTAAACGTACGTTTAATGCGACTTATTGGGTTTCGGCAGAAATATCAAAACTTAATTTCTATCCGAAAAGTGGCCACTGTTACCCCGAATTGGTCGAGAAATTAAATGGCAAAATAGTGGCGGAGATTCGTTCTACCATTTGGAGTAACACCTATCAACGATTAAATGCTAAATTTTCTGCAGAAACAGGCGAAGAACTGCGTGAAGGAATGAAAATATTATTTTCCGTTCAAGTTAACTATTCCCCTACCCATGGTATATCTCTAAATATTCGAGATATTGACCCTTCCTTCACTTTAGGAGAAATTGCTCGCGAAAAGAAAATGGCGATTGCCTCTTTGAAAAAACAAGGAATTTTTGATGCTAACCGAAACGTACCTTTCCCATTTTTCCCGAATCGAATAGCCATTATTTCAGTCATTACAAGTAAAGGCTACCAAGATTTTTTGGAAACTATGAAATCCAAAGCCTTTGCCTACAATTATACCAGTGAGCTATTTCCAGCTATTTTACAAGGAGATGTTGCCGTAGCTAGTATTACCGAACAATTGGAGTTAATTGCTTCACGTTCGGCTGAATTTGATGTAGCCATGATTATTCGAGGTGGTGGCGGTGACGTTGGTCTTAACTGTTATAATCACATTGAAATGGCTTCTGCAGTCGCCATTTTTCCAATACCGGTTATTACAGGTATTGGACATTCTACCAACGAGACTGTGGTTGAAATGGTTTCACACTTGAACAGGATTACTCCCACCGCAGTAGCGGATTCTTTGGTAGATATATATAGAAATTTAGACACCTTACTGCAACATGCTAATGCCTATATTCTAGACATCCCTACTCAGAAAATCAAACCACAAAAGCAAAAATTACTACACACTATTCATTACTTAAAATCTTTTGCAGCTACTCCAATTCATACGGAAAAAATGCATCTACAAAGATTGGGTTCTTCTATAACAAATGAGTCTGACAAATTTATTGCCCGAGAAAGAAGTTTATTAAATCTCACATTAAAAAACCGCTTAGAAACAACCTGTAAGAGTTTAATTACCAAATCATCAAGTAGAGTTGAGTTATTGGAGGCTAAACTAAGAATATTAGACCCCCAAAACATTTTAAAACGCGGCTATAACATAACTATTAAAGAAGGCAAAGCAATTACTAACCTATCTAACCTAAAACAAGGAGATTTAATTTCCACCCAGTTTCATAAGGGTAGCATTGATTCAAAAATCATTAAAATTCAAACCAATGAGTAAAGAAATAAATTACGAGAACGCCATGAACGAATTGGAAACAATTGTTGCTGGAATTGAAGACGATCAAATTTCAATTGATGAACTTTCAAGTAAGGTAAAACGCGCTACGGAGTTGATTAAAATATGTCAAAATAAACTATATAAAACAGAAAAAGACATTGCAGACGTGCTCAGTGAACTTGAAAAATAAGGCATAAAAAAAGACCGTCAAAACTGACGGCCCTTTTAATATTCCATTTGACTCTAGATCAAACCAATTTCTTTTAGGCTTGCTCTTATTGTTTCGTAAGTTCTATCAATATCCATATCTAAACCTACTGACATTCTAATTAAACCTGGACTTAAGCCCATATCGCCTTGTTCTTCTTCTGGAATTTCAGATGAAGTACTACTTCCAGGAGCACTAAACAAAGTTTTGTAGAACCCTAAACTCACTGCTAAATAACCTACATTTTCTTTTTGCATGGCATTCATTAGTTTGTACGCATTCTCTTTAGACTTACAGTCAATTAAAACCATTCCACCAAAACCGTAATCAGTGTTCATTTGCTTTTGCATCAAATCATAGGAAGGATGATCTTTTAATCCGGCATAACGAACACTCATGCCGTCAGCTTGCAGTTTTTCAGAAATATGCAGTGCATTTTTACTATGCTGAACCATCCGAAGGTGTAAAGTTCTTAAATTCTTTAATACACCTGCTGCACGAACACCATCCATGGTTGGACCTAATAACATAGTAGATCCAGTATTCAAATCCATTAGTGAATTAATAAACTCCTCGGTAGAACAAATAGCACCGGCAACTGTATCACTGGCTCCGTTAATGAACTTAGTTAATGAATGAACCACTACATCAACCCCATAAGATAATGGAGAAAAAATCATTGGAGTAAACGTATTATCTACAACTAATTTGATTCCATTTTTATGTGCTAATTCAGAAAGTGCTTTCATATTAGCAATCTCCAGTAATGGGTTACTCATTACCTCACAAAAAATCATTTTCGTTTCCGGAGTAATCGCTGCTTCCACTGCTGCTAAATCTGTAATATCTAATAAGGTGGTATTGATATTGAATTTAGGTAAGTAAAAATGGAATAACGAATAGGTACCTCCATAAATTGTTTTAGATGATATAATATGATCTCCAGACTCACAAATTTGCATAGTCACGTTAGAAATAGCGGCCATTCCTGAACCAACTACCTGGGCAGCTTCCGCGCCTTCCATTCTGGCCAATGCATCAGCCAAAGACTTGTTTGTTGGATTCCAGTGCCTGGAGTACAAATAGCAGCCTTCTGTTTCCCCTACAAAAGTACCTTCCATACTTTCCGCTTTCATAAAAGTATAGGTGGAGCTATCCGTAATAGAAGGATTAACTCCTCCAAACTCTCCAAAATTTTGCTCGTCTTGTACCGCTGATGCGGGATCAAATTTTTTATCAATCATTACTATAAATTTTTATGTTCTACTGTTTTTGTCGTGATACGAATACCACTAATTCTTTAAACTGATTTTGCTATTTATTGTGATCAAACTTCTGTGAACCCACAATAAGTAAAATCATACCTACTAAAATAATTGGAAAAAACACATAACTGGAATACCCGGATTGGTTTAACAAGTCTAAAACGCCAAGGGCAATAAGCATTGTTAATCCAATGCCAATTAAACAATTCCGAGCATAGGAGCTTAGTCCCTCAATATCCACATTCTTCTTCTCCTCCTTAGACAAGGTATTATATCCCGCAATTAATCCCGGTGCCGCTTTAACTAAAAAGCCTAACCCAATAAACACGAAACCCATTATGTAAGATGAAATATCCACTTCCTATTTTTTTATTCGCGTACAATTTACTTAATTTCTAGAGAAAATTGCTTAATTTGGGAAATGAGAATCTCAATAATTCTATGTCTCTGTTCTGGCATCTTTTTCTACTCTTGCCAAACAATAACAGCAGAAAAAAAAGCTCCTATAATTGAAATTACAGACTTCAGTTTTACAGGCATTACTATTCGGGCAATTGAAGTATTGGATGATTCTACAGTTTGGTTTGCCGGCTCTAAAGGAGTTTGGGGATATACCCTGGATAATGGCGTGAATTGGTATATAGATACGCTAAAAATGGAAAACGCAACCCTTGAGTTAAGATCCATAAAAATTACTCCGAATGGACATGTGTTTCTAGTTAACACAACCTCACCAGCTTGCATTTTTAAATCAGTTGATAACGGTGCGAACTGGAAGATGGTCTATACAGACACGAACCAGGGTGCGTTTTTTGATGCCGTAAATTTTTGGGATAACGCGAACGGAATTCTTTTAGGTGATGCTGTAGATGATTGCTTTCACTTTGCCAGAACTTCAAACAATGGAGAAACCTGGTCTAGAATTAGTTGTGACGCTATTCCAGCTCCTGCATTAAATGAAAACCCATTTGCAGCAAGCAACACAAATATAGCCTTAGGAAGCACTTCTGTTTGGATTCCAATGGGTGGAAAGAGTCCTTCAAGGGTGTATTACTCCCATAACTTAGGTTTAAACTGGAGTACCGCATTTACTCCTATTATTGCGGGAGAAACAATGACCGGCATCTTTTCAACTGATTTTTTAAATGACTCTATTGGCGTAATTGCAGGTGGTAACTGGGAAGATGTCACTTTTAAATGCCACAACATGGCTATAACTAAAGACGGGGGTGCATCTTGGAGCACTCTTCCTAACATCGGAAACAGTGGATACATATCCGCTATTCAATGGATACCCGAAACAAATGGAGAACGCTTAATAACAATGAGCGGACGCGGCAGAGAAGGATATTCCGCTATTGGCATTTATGATTTTAAGATCAACAAATGGACATTATTTGCCAACCCTAAAAATTATTTAGCCATTCAATGTGCCTCAAAAAAGATAGCTTGGGTTTCTGGTAAAGACTGGATTGGCAGAATGCAAATTAGTAATTAATCTACCAATAAAGTTTCAATTTTTTCTTTGGCTAGGTCAGAAGCTTCATAAAAAGCTTTTCCACCTGCTTGGTCAAAAGTACCACCTCCACCTTTGATATTATTGATGCTTTCTTTAAAAATCTCTCTACCAATATTGTTGTCATAAACCGAAATAGAGACATCTACGAAGGCAAAGTACACACCTCCCACCTGTCCTCCCTTACGGGATGATGCTCTAATATGAATCACATAATCAGCCCCATCACTGATGGCTGTAAAATCAAAACCTTGCCCAGAAAGACTTTGCTTTAATTTTGGTTCTATCAGCTTTACATCTAAAGAATTCCCGAAGTTATTTTCTTCTGAAACGACATTAATTGTACTTGGTTCTACTACCACTTTAAACGTAGACGCTGGAACATCTTTGTTTTTTAAAAACTCGATTAAAAAAGTACTAGAGTCATTTGATAAAAATCGACTTAAATCAACCGATGCTTTAATTATTTGGTTCCGGTATGCACCGCCAATTTTTTTGACTTTACAACTTACTTTCCCTTCTGCATCAGAAATTGTCTTACAATAAACTACGCCTCCGTTATTGTTATAAAAATTAACAGGAACTCCCACTTGCGGACTTCCATTTACCTCCACAATGGCCATTAAATCTTTATCCAGCCCAAGACCTGCCTTACCTTTAGCCCCAACTGTTTGAGAGGTTACCGTCATTATTTCCAATGACTTTAAATTTTTAATATCTTGAGGAATTACCGTAATTTTATTAGAGACTAATTGAAGCTCGTTTATTTGAACCGTATTTCGACCTACTACAGATTTGGTTTTAGTGCTGATCATTTTACTTTTAACCACAAGATTATCCTCTTCCCATAAATACACTCCTGAAATAATATACCCGATAGATGTTGTTTCTGATGGGAGAGATTCTGAAATAGCTCCTTTTAGCTTGTAAGAGAAGTCGGAAGTAAAACCTGTTTGAGCATAAGTAAACTCTTCCAGCTTTATTCCTTTATGCAAATCACCTTGCGACTTAGATAAACCATTAGCAATAATAAAGCCCATATCATCTAGAGTCATTCTTCTATCTGTAAGGATTTCAACCATAAGCCCATCAAATTTCTTATTTAATTCGCTTACTTCATCTGCTCGAGTATCTAAACTGGAATTGGCACCAATAGCCATTAATATTTTCTGAGATTCATCAATCACAAAAAACTTATTGTATGCTTCTAATCCTTTTTTAAATGCTAATTGCAGATTACCCTCCTTTAGTAAACTAGTACTTCGATCAGAAATATGTCCGATATCAATCGTGTTTTTACCAATTTCAGACCTGTAATACTCGATCATTTTACTCTTATTTACAAAAGCAAATGCAAATCCTTTTTTTGATTTCTTATCGTAATAAGACTCTGTTTGTAGACCAATTAATTGCAACTCGGAATTAGAGGTGGTTTTCTGATTAAAATAATCTTCAATTTCACCATTGTAATCCGAAACATCTGAAGTACTTACACTTTTCACTTGAACCCTTACGCTTTGAACTAAGTTAGATTTTGCCGCATCTACTAATTGTTGCAACTCTTCATCAACGTATTTTTTATTGACTTCGGTTACCTCAATAAAACCAGTTAAAAACTGAGACTGCGGATAATTACTTTGTCTAAACTCTGGTTTAGTCCAATTTGGTGCTTGCCCAAAGGCAATACTACCAAACAAAATAAAAGTGAAAAATATAAGCTTATTCATAAATGTTATTGATCTAATTCTGTATTGCTTATCCAGCCTTCTTTGCCGCCTAACAACTTCACTTTCACAAAGCTTCCTTCACGACCTAAAACCTCAAATGAGGTATCACCTGGTACTTTAGCGGCAATATCCGAACCTTTATTAGGCTCTGTATACGCAGCAACTCTATCTTTCTTTTTACCAGATGTAGTAACCATTTCGGTATTCAACTTCGCTCCAGCAGATTCATCAAATTTGTAAGGGGTGATTTCTACACCCAGTTTACCTAACTCGCCTAATGCTTCTTTACTATCCATGGCCCGCTCCAATGCTTTTTTATGATCCTTACTATCATCTAACTGATACGCAGTTTCATGATATTGAATGGATTGATCATAGTTACCTACGGCTTCATACAACACACCCATATTATGGGCCATTGCCGCATCATAAGGATCCGAGTCATACACCCCTTTTACAATTGCAAAAGCAGAAGATAGGTCATTTTCTTTCACTTTATTTCTAGCCTCTTTGAAGTCAGCTTTATAGTCTTTAGATTTTGGTTTCTCAACATCTAACGATTGATAAACAAATGTAGGAGTGAAATGAGACACTAAATCAAAGGAAATTACTTTCATCACATTGCCAATAGCTATTTGATCTGATGGCAGTTTACCACGAGCATCACTTTGACTAGTTCCTCTAGCTGTTTTTTTAACCGTTTTGTTTTTGGTAGTCATACTCAAAATTTGTCCGGTTTCTACCGAAATAATTTTCATGGTTACCTCCACAGTAGTCGCCTTGGTAGCGTTGTGAGAATAGGTGGTTTTTCCAGTTTTAGAATTTGTATTTGAACTTGTTTTAGCAGAAGTCTTCACATCGGTCGTATATCCACCAGAAATAATAACGTCTAAACCTAAAAGCTTTCCTACATTAGCTGCATCGCCATCAGAAACAGCCCCGCTAGCTCCTAAGCTTTGCTCCGCCATAATTTTATCTAGCTCACCTCTTTCTACTATGGTGTATACATTAGTCTTGTATCGATCCATATAGTTTTCACCACGAGCATATACCCCGCGATGCTCTTCTAACAATTTAGCCGTCATGTAATCTACCAATTGAGAGCCATAATCATTAGAGGTAGAGTAATACCGCCAATTAACGTCTTTACGATTTTCGAAATTCATTATGGCTAGTTTATGCATTCCCTCTATGGTTTTTTCGGGTGCTTTCAAACTGTAACACTTTAATTGAGCACTTGATACCAAAGGCGCGACAGCCATCGTTACCAATAATAACAGAGTAGTAAACGTATTTCTCATAGTTAGTTTTATTTTAGTTTTTCAAATTTACAATATTTGTGCCAAACCATATTAAAAAATTATTATTTTATAACCACCTAAAAATCAGGTTTTTTAGATACATACAGACTACCTAGCTACGTGAGGCAACATTGGAACAAAACTGCATGGCCCAAAGCTTTCTGTTGTTGTTTCTGTTTCAGAAACGCGGGTAACTCGATACATTATCTGTTCCTCTGTTTCCCCAATAGGAATAACCAAAACGCCTCCTACTTTTAATTGAGACACCAGTGCCGGAGGAACAAATGGAGCTCCAGCGGTAATAATAACCTTATCAAAAGGAGCGTATCCAGGAAGACCTTTATACCCATCTCCGTAAAAGAACTTAGGTAAATATCCCATGTCTGGAAGTAACTTACTGGTCGTATCGTACAGTTTTTTTTGTCGTTCTATGGTATACAATCTAGCCCCTTTTTCTAACAAAACAGCCGCTTGATATCCTGAACCAGTTCCAATTTCCAAAACTTTATCTCTCTTATTGATATCCAGTAAATGAGTTTGTAAGGCTACAATATAAGGCTGGGAAATAGTTTGACCCGCTCCAATTGCAAAGGCATTGTTTTGATACGTAAAGTTAATATCGAACGCACTATCAAAAAATTGATGCCGGGGCACCGCCATTAATGCATCCATTACAGATTGATCAGAAATACCAATTTCAGCAAGCATTTGCGATACTTCTTGTACCATTCTTCTCCTGGCACCTTTTAATTTCATGGTATCTTGTCTGATCATTTTGCACTAAATTTCTGATATAAAACGAAGTTCAATAATAGAAACATTATTTCATCTTTAAAAGAACAAAAAAGTATTGTTTAAGGTTTCTCTTATTTTGTCTTTTTGATCAATTATTGGAAGATTGACAGCTAAAAAATGTGGCTTAACCACCTATTTTTCATGACAAATCATCTGATTAACAAACACTTAAAAAAAATGTATGTAATCCACAATTTAAGACGGATTGCTACGTTACAAAGAACATTATATTTGCCGACCACACAAAAAGGAGATGAATAAAAACTTACTGAGCATACTTCTGTTTATTTCGCTGTTAATTTCTTGTAAAGGAAAGGATGAAACAGCTCCAGCTTACATCCATATTGAAGACGTAGACTTTAAATATGAAAATGTAAGTACAGTGGGTAATGGAGGCACATCAATTACAGATGTATGGGTTTTTAATAACGATGATTTATTGGGCGTATACCAACTTCCTGCAACCATTGCCGTTACTGCAGAAGGACCAAATGAAATTGGTATTAGAGCAGGGATTAAATTAAACGGAATTTCAGCTACTCGAGAATATTTTGCATTTTACGAATCTTGGAAAAAGGATATTACCCTCACTCCTTTTGATACGGTAGTTTTAGAGCCTGAAGTTAAATACTATTCTAATACCCAGTTATCATTTAATGAAACTTTTGAGGATGTGGTTCTCAAACTTGACACCGCCTCTTTTAGTGATGTATCCTTAGTAAGAACCAAAATTAATGGAGAACCCACTTTTCTAGATAATTATGTTGGTCTGGCAACACTTACAAGCGACAAACCCATTCTTAAAACCTATAATGCACAATTATTTATGGTGCCTGCCACGTCTTCGTTACCCATATATTTGGAGTTAGATTATAAATGCAACCAAGAATTCCAAATCGCGGCTATTCTTCAGCTCCCTGGTAATGCAGCCACTGAAATCCAAAGCATCACATTACGCTCTACCATTGAAGACGGAGAAATGAAATGGAAACATATTTATTTGGATCTAACCGATTACTTTATTGGACAAATAACGGCTTCCGGTTTTGGTTTCAGCATCACTGCATATCATAGTTCAGTAAACCAAGAGGGGTATATATATATTGACAACACCAAAGTAGTAAATTCTAATTAGTGAGTCTTAACAAAAGGAAAGAATTAATTAAGTACTTGATAGCCGATTTATTGGCTGCTTCAATTACATGGGTAGCGTTTTTTATTTTTAGAAAAAAATATCTAGAGCCTATCAATTTGGAAGAAATAGTTCCCATTCAATTTGACGAACGGTTTTATCTAGGTCTTTGTCTTATTCCAGTTTTCTGGGTATTATTCTATTTTGTGACAGGTTATTATCAAGACCCTTTTAAAAAATCACGTTTATACGAGCTAACAATCACCTTTGTTCAAACTCTGATTGGGGTAATTATCATCTTCTTTATTGTATTATTAGATGATCAAATACCTACCTATCGAAGGTACTACACTTCCTTTTCTTTTCTTTTCACACTTCAATTCTTAAGCACATTTATTTTTCGTTATGTATTGGTAAGTAGCACCGTTCATAAAATACATAATAGGGTTATTGGTTTCAACACTTTAATTGTGGGGGGAAATGAAAACGCACTTAAGCTATATCAAGATTTAGATTCTGCTAAAAAATCAAGTGGTTTTTTAATTAACGGATTTGTTAATGTTAATGGCAGCAATGATCACTTATTAGCGGATAGTCTGAATCATCTTGGCCATTTAAAAAATGTAAAGGCAATAATAAGAGAACATGAGATTGAAGAAGTAATCATTGCGATTGAACCATCTGAGCATCATAAGATTGAAGAAATTATTGCTATTTTGGATGAAGAGGAAATCAATATTAAAATTATACCCGACATGTATACTATTTTAACCGGACAGGTTAAAATGACCTCTATTTTTGGCGCTCCGTTAATAGATATTAGAAAAGAAATAATGCCGCCTTGGCAGCAGTCAGTTAAACGGCTATTTGATGTTTCTGTTTCTATATCCGTTTTAGTGTTATTCTTCCCCCTGTATTTAGTTGTTGGGCTAATTGTTAAATTTGGGTCAAAAGGGCCTATTATTTATTGGCAAGAGCGAATTGGTCATCATGGGAAACCTTTTAAAATCTATAAGTTTAGATCTATGTATATTAATGCGGAAACAGACCGACCTTTACTGTCTAGCGATCATGATCCTCGGATTACTAAGTTTGGGCTGTTCTTAAGAAAGTCTAGATTAGATGAAATTCCACAATTCTTTAATGTTTTAATTGGCGATATGTCTATTGTTGGACCTCGACCAGAAAGACAATTCTTTATTACCCTAATAAAGGAAAAAGCCCCGCAATACACCCATTTACAAAAAGTTAAACCTGGAATTACTAGTTGGGGACAAGTCAAGTATGGCTATGCTGAAAATGTAGATGAAATGGTCCGAAGATTAGCCTACGATATTCTGTACATCGAAAACATGTCTTTAATGGTAGATTTTAAAATTCTAATTTACACCATTCTTATTGTGTTAAAAGGAAAGGGAAAATAATTTTATTTAAGGTTTATAGCAGAAGCACTCTGGCTCATTATTCTTAGCAAACTCATACCCCAATTCCCACCAATTTCGCATCGTTTCTGGATCAAATATAAGTGGATATTCCGTTAACAAATCTGGTGTATAGTACATGTTTACATTCACTTTTTTAGATAAACCACTCAGTTGACCTAACATTAAATCTTTATTGTAACTGTGATTCATTGATATGTCAAATACCTTCGACAAGGTTTGAAAAGCATTCGTTGACTTTGGCAGATTTCTTTCTTGAACTTTAGGGTTGAGTACAATTACATCGATTTCATCTACTTCTCCAAAATCGATGGCAGCGCGAATGGGTAATATCGTTGCAAATCCTCCATCTGCATATTCACAGCCGTTTTTATTAAGAATAGACATAAATGGCACATAATTAGAGGATCCCCAAATCCAATCTACAAAATCAGAGTACCGCTCTTTTTTTGACGACTTAAACTCAATATTTTGAGTCGTTAAATTACTTACGGTCACGATCACCTCTTTTCCTAATTTGTTGATTCTATTGAACTGCTCAAGAGTGATATTTCTACGTATCATTTTCAATAATCTATGACTATCTCCAAAAGTAGGAATACTGCTAAAAAACGACTTTATGATGTTCATGTGATTCAACTTGACATTAAACTCCCCATTCTTTTTATTGATGGTAAATGGGTTATTAGTGAAAATATCTCGCGTACGAACATTCGTATAAATATCCTTAATGATATCTACCTCATTAAGGATGAGATGCGGCAACAAAATACTTCCTGTAGAGGAACCCACACCCAAGGTATAATTGTACTTTTTTTCTTTTATCAAAAACTCAGCAACTCCTCCGGCCCAGGATCCTTTGGCACCACCTCCTGAAATCACTAACGCTCTATTCATGTGATAAATTTAAAGTAATTCCATTAGTAAACAGAATAAAACGAGATGAAATCACGACCATTTTTTTAATCAATAACGCCCTATTTTTGGTACCTTCGTAGGAGCATAACAAACTATGATCAAAAGTTAAATGGAAGTATCAATAACCGATTGGATTGGATATGTTGCATCGGTCATTGTATTCGTATCCTTTCTGTATAAGGATATTAAAACGATTCGAATTATTAACATGGTAGGTGCATTAGTTTTTCTAGCGTACGGAGTACTCTTAAATATGGCATTTCCCATTATAGTTTTTAACGCAGGTATTATTTTACTTCACCTTTACCATCTATTTATAAAAAAATAAAATGAGCAGCATTCTTATTAAAAACATAAAATCTTTACTGCAGTTAAACAAGACCAACAAACTGGTTGTAAAAGGACTGGACATGGATAAAGTTGCATCCATTGAAAACGCTTATTTATTCATAGAGAATGGGTTGATTTCAGGTTTTGGGACTATGCTTGATTGTCCTGAACAAGGAAATAGTCAAGTGATTGATGCCACTGGTAAGTTTGTATTACCAGCCTGGTGCGACTCTCATACTCATTTGGTATATGCGGGTGACCGATCTCAAGAATTTGAGGATCGAATTAATGGATTAAGTTATGAAGAAATAGCAAATCGTGGTGGAGGAATTTTAAACTCTGCGGATCGGCTAGCAAACGCAACCGAAGAGGAGTTATATACCGATGCATTTCAAAGGTTAGAAGAAATAATGGCTTTAGGTACTGGAGCAGTTGAAATTAAAAGTGGGTACGGATTAACGGTAGCGGCAGAATTAAAAATGCTACGGGTAATTGCGATGTTAAAGAAAAACCATCCTATATCTATAAAAAGTACTTTTCTTGGAGCGCACGCATTTCCTAAAGCATATGAAAATGATCACGATGGATATATCGATCTAATTGTTAATGAAATGATTCCTGCTATTGCAAAAGAAGGATTAGCAGAGTACATCGATGTTTTTTGTGAAAAAGGGTACTTTACGGTAGAGCAAACCAATCGTATATTAACGGCAGGAGTAGCTCATGGATTAATTGCAAAAACACATGTCAATCAGTTTAACGCCATCGGAGGAATTGAAGCCAGTGTAAATCATAACGCACTATCCGTAGATCACTTGGAGGTTATGGCTGATCTCGACTATGCTTTTTTAGAAAACAGTAACACAATCCCTACTCTATTGCCCTCTTGTTCTTATTTTTTGAGTATTCCTTATGGACCAGCTAAAGAGTTAATTGCCAAAAATATTCCAGTAGCTTTAGCAACCGATTTCAATCCGGGCTCTACGCCTTCTGGCAATATGAATTTTGTGGTATCAACGGCATGTATAAAAATGAAAATGACACCCCAAGAGGCCATTACCGCTGCCACTATAAATGGAGCTTACGCTATGGGACTTAGTCATGAACTAGGTAGTATAGGAATACAAAAAAAAGCCAATATTATTATTACCAATCCAATGAATACCAAAGCATTTATACCGTATTATTTCGGAGTGAATCCAGTAAATAAAGTAATTTTAAATGGTCAAATCGTAGTTGATCACAGCAATAAATAAAACAAATGAATAATATATATACGCTTCTAATCGCAGGTCTTATTTCCTTTTCGAGTATGGCACAACAGGAAAGCATCATTTCAGTTTCACAGGATATGATGACCAGTTTAAAAATGAATCAACCATTGAATGAACTGGAAGTTAAACTAGCCAATATTCCATACGCGAAATTAGTTTCCGCACTGAATAGTGATTTGAAAAAACAAGCTTTTTGGACCAACGTATACATCACTTACAGTCAGAAATTAATTTTTGAAACAGGTACTTGCGAGAAATCATGTCGTAATAAAAAGATAATAACGGTCGGGAACAAAGTCTTTAGCTTAAATGATATTCTATACAAAATTTTACTCCATTCAAAAAGCAAGGCCACTCGTGTAAAAAAAGTTTTTCCATCAAAATGGGAGCGAGAATTAAGAATTGGCTATCCTGATGGTCGCGTTTTATTAGCTATTGATAGCCATGAGCAAATTGTTAATGCATTGACCTATTACGAACCAGAAAATATGGATTCTCAGTTAAATGAAGTCTCTCTAATTTTCGTGAACACATTTGTGCACTATGATGTGGAAAAAAACCAAGTGATTATTCCTTCATGGCTCAAAAATTTCAAACGAGAATTTGGCAAAAAATCGGGAATGATTTCTGGTCTTAAGAGAGCTAACGTCATTCCAGAAAATGCAAATGACGTCAAAGTCATATATTCGGATAAAATTGCTACTTTAAAAAAATGATTAAATTCAACACCGCAGTAATAGGCGCAACACCTAATACCAATCGATATTCTTTCAAAGCGTTAACCATGCTAAACCAACATGGCTTTAATGCAATTCCTTTGGGCTTTAGAAAAGGTAATATTACTGGACTCTCTATTATTACGGATTGGCCTAAAGAAATTGAAAACCTCAAGGTAGTGACTATGTACATTGGTCCGGATAGACAAGCAGCGTTTTATGACTACATCATTGATTTAAAACCTAAGACTATTATTTTCAATCCGGGAACTGAAAACCCTGAGTTTTACGCTAAATTAGACCAATCAAATATTCAATACGAAGAAGCTTGTACATTAGTATTACTAAGTACTGGAGCCTTTGAAAATTTATAATATGAAAAATGCTATTCTAACTATATTACTTGTTGTAGCCAGCATGTATAGTTACGGTCAAAGCCAATACTCCACTTTAACAAATAGAGTTATTATATCCACCATTGTTAACTCGGATACAGTATTGCTTGAAAACCTGAATAACAAGGTGAAAATTAATGGTGAACTAGATTTACTTGAAGTGGTCTATGATAACTCTACCTCACGAATTGTTAGTGACGTTAAAAACCTACCGGAAGACAGAGCCGATATTCAGGTTAAATTTTATAATGAATATACCTGGCTTTATGAGCGCATAAAATTCACAGAGACCACCATCCATTTTAAGGATGTAATCATCGTAGAAATTAATGGAGAGGAGCAAACAGTACCTGCTAATTTTGATATCACCCGTATTCGTGGAGCTCGCGGATTTAAAGTAATGATTGAAATTAGGGGTCTATTCAGTGGAGAACAAATGGAGCAAGACTTTCCGCACCTGAAATTTGAAAGTGAAGTTGGATTTGCTATTTTTCTTAGAGTACAAGTAGTCAACTAATACAGCCTTTTTAATGCGGTAATTATGTTTAGAATTTCATTCTTTGGCATATCTTTTAATGGATTTAATTCTAAAACTTTCATTTTTCACGGTTACCCTGATCCCATAGGTAATGTTCTATTTGATGTGCTTTGACAATTCCTATATACGGGAATTCATTCTTTTTATTTTAATAAAAGTATAAGAACCGCTTTCCTTCAAAATAATAAAACGGTAATCCTTATTTCTAATGCTCTTTAAATTCAGAGTCATTTTTTCGGATTATTCTTCTTCAGTTAAGAAACACTTCTTGATTAGGAGATTGCTTTTGAATAAAGAAATTTTCTATGGGATTAGATTCCATTAATACTCCTTTTCTACTTTACTAATGCGTGTTTTATAAACGGAGTAAAAATTAGCTACTCCTTTTTCCTTCGCCACCTTATGCCTAGCGTGCTCACTCCATTTTTTAATAGCCTCTAAATTAGTCCAGTAAGAAACCGTAATCCCTACACTACCTCTTGCAGACTCCATACCCAAAAAGCCTTCTTGCTGTTGCGCTAGATTCATTACTAATGCTACTTCTTCTTCATAACCTACGGCATCTTTATTGAGTATTGAAGTAAAAATAACGGCATAATAGGGTGGTATTGGAGTTTCAACTATCATAGGTATTTATTTACACAAATCAAATCCTTTTTGAATAACTGAACATCCGTAGCGAATGTCCTCCTCGCTAATATTAAGAGGCGGTGAAAGCCGGAATGCATGTCCAGTAGATAAAAACCAAAATGTAATCACTCCATGCGCTAAACAATAATCAAAAACTGTTTTCACTTTCTCAAAACTTTCCATATCAATAGCAAAAAACAAACCTTTTCTACGTATTTCTAAGACCGCAGAATGCTGTAAAAGCTGCTCTATCAAAGCCCCTTTTTTTTCTACCTCGTCAAAATCAATTTCATCTTTAATTACTTTTAGATTAGCCAAGGCAGCGGCACAACTTACAGGGTGCCCACCAAATGTAGTAATATGGCCTAACATTGGACTATGAGTTAGCTCCATCATCATCTCTTTCTTTGAAATCATTGCGCCAATAGGCATTCCTCCACCAAAACCTTTCGCTAAAGTTAAGATGTCTGGATAAATACCATAATGTTCAAAAGCAAACATTTTACCGGTTCGTCCCATTCCTGTTTGTATCTCATCAAAAATCAGAAGTGTTCCGGTTTCATTACATTTATCTCGAATGGCTTTTAAAAACTCCGGAGTAGAAATTCTAACACCCGCATCTCCTTGAATAACCTCCATAATTACCGCTGCAGTTTGAGTCGTAATTTGAGCAACATCAGGCATCGCGTTAAATTCAATAAACTTTACTCCGGGTAATAACGGGCGATAAGCATATTTTTTATTCTCATTACCGGAAACACTCAACGAACCGTGAGTACTGCCATGGTAAGAGTTATTAAAACTAATTAACTCTGCTCTGCCCGTTACGCGCTTAGCCAGCTTTAAAGCCGCTTCATTGGCTTCTGTACCCGAATTTACAAAATAATAGGACTGCAAGGACTGGGGTAATACAGAATTTAACTCTGCTGCTAGATCACTTTGCACTTTTTGAATGTACTCTCCATACACCATAATATGTAAATGTTTATCTACTTGAGATTTAATAGCAGACACTACCATATCATGATTATGACCGATATTAGAAACCGCAACTCCCGAAATCATATCCAACCACTTCTCATTCTCTTTACCGAACAACCAAGAACCTTTAGCATGATCAATCTCTATTGCAATAGGAAAGGGCGTTGTTTGTGCTAAATTATCGTAGAATAGTTTCTTAGAATCATACATAAAACAAAAATAGGAAAGCAAACCTAATTACGTTCCTATTCTATCAATGTTACACAACTAAACTATCTTGGAGGTCTTTCCCCTCCTTTCATTTTTTTCAGAAGCTCACCTCTAAAAGAATATTCTGCCTGATACAGCTTTCCCACTTTTTTAATCGGTAAAACTTCTTTAAACTTTTTGTTGTAAGCAATTTTCAAATCAAGAATATTTTGTTCTAAGGTAAAATCATCTTCAATTAAAGTAGTAATTTCACTATCATTTAAATCGCTTAATTCTGATTTCTTCAGTAGGTTCCTTCGTTTTTTTTCTAAGGCATGAATTTTATCCATACACTCATTATACACCGGCCAAAACTGTTGTGCTTCAGCAGGTGTCAAACTAAGTTTAGTAGTGAAGTATTCCACCTTTATCGCTTCAATTCTCGCTCTTTTTTCCTTTGCTTCTCCATGGCCTACTTCCCTTTGGTGAGGTGGCTGTGCACAAAGGGCCGAGCCAAATAAAAAACAACTAAATAATACTATTTTAGTCTTCATGATTTCTAAAATTATAGGTTATCAATTATTGTAAATTCCGAGTAATTTTCATCTAATATATATTCCATAATTTGCTCAGAAGAAATATAATCCTCCACAAATGAAATATCTTCTAGGTCCTCCATCGTCAGGTTTTCTGCCAGCATGAAATCATCTATTTCATAATATTCTATATTTTCAGATGATGCCTTCGCTATATCCATTGAAATAGGCTGATCCCCAATGTTTGTAGCCACAACAAACAACCCAATAACAAACGAAGCCGCAATTGCCAATTGGGCAAACCATTGATTAGCATTAGCCGATGTCTTAGACTTAACCACACTCTTGGTTTTCTCTAGTTCTACCTTCGCGAATACGCTAGATTCAAAATCTTGAAAGTAACCCGCTGGCACTTTCATACCTGCAGGAGATCCTTGATTTCCTTTTGGTGCGATTTTCATAAAGTCTTCTGTGTGCATATCTATTGGATTCGTAATTGTTCAATTAGTTTAAGTCCAACTGTTTATTTTTTATAAATTCTTCAATTTTCTTTACCGCGTGATGATAGGATGCTTTTAAACCTCCTACAGATGTGTCTAAAACATCTGAAATATCTGTATACTTCATATCCTCATAGTATTTCATATTGAAAACCAATCGTTGTTTTTCTGGAAGTGCTTTAACCGCAGCTATCAATAATGCTTCTGCATAATCTCCATCAAAATACTCATCGGCCATTAATGTATTGACAATTTGATTATCCACATCATCAAAGCTATCGGCTCGTTTTCTTTTCTTTTTATCCAAAAAAGTTAGCGATTCATTTGTAGCAATTCTATATGACCAACTAAAAACTTGGCTCCTTCCTTCAAATTTGGGTAAGTTTCGCCAAATTTTTATACATGTATTTTGAAGTACATCATCCGTGTCTTCATGCGAAATAACCATCTTCCGAATATGCCAGTACAAACGTTCCTTATAGCCTGTCATGATAACACCAAAAGCCTTATCATAGTCCCCTTGGTTTATTAATTCTGTTATTTGAAACTCAAGAATTTCCGACATCCGATAACTTTGACTCAAAATATTTAAAAAGGTTTAACACGAGATCATGCCATACGGCTAATTCATCCTTTTTGTACCTTATCATCCGCTGAAATAACAGCGGATAAACTGCGTCAATAACACCTAATATATTTGCTACACCGCATATGTAAACAGAGTTATTGCTATGAAAAAATAAGCTTCCCTACGATTATAAGTTTGAACACGAAAAATAAACCATCCTTTATGATTAGTTGAGTAAATTGAAGGTTTTGAAATATTTAATAAAATAATCTCCCACAAAACATAATCGACTTAATAAATATTTGATAATAAGTCAATTAAAAATGTAAAGTAACTGTAAATATATTTCAAACCCTTCAAATTACGTAGCTTACTAACATAAAAGAACAGACCTGTTTGTGTTTTTCAATAAAAAATATTACCATTGTGATATCAAAATGATATTACTATGAATTCAGAAAAAACGATAAGTCCAAGTAGCGGTTACACTATGCTAATGGTTATAATTGCATTAATTGCTTTAGTAATAGCCGCTATTGTGGTAACAAAAAATGCAGGATTCTTATTTATTTCGCCATTTATTCTTGCCCTGTTCCCGGGTTTTTTCACCGTTAACCCTAACAACTCGAGAGTCCTAGTACTATTTGGAGATTATAAAGGCACCGTAAAAAACAATGGTTTCTTTTTCACCAACCCATTTTATACCAAGCAAAAAATATCGCTAAGAGCTAGAAACTTTGATAGTGAAAGAGTTAAAGTAAACGATAAGGTGGGTAATCCAATTCTTATCAACGTAATTCTAGTATGGAAGGTACGTGACACGTTCAAAGCTGCTTTTGACGTAGACATTTACGAACATTTTGTACGTGTACAAACCGATGCCGCAGTAAGGAAATTAGCCGGTTCATACCCCTATGATAACTTTGATGAGGAGCGAGCAGAAGTGACCCTAAGATCTGGACTAGAAGAGGTAAATGATGCATTAGAGGATGAGCTAACGGAACGACTTGCCATTGCAGGTATTGAAGTATTGGAAGCTAGAATTGGATATTTAGCATATGCGCCAGAAATTGCGAGTTCGATGCTAAAAAGACAGCAAGCAGTAGCGATTGTATCTGCACGTAAAAAAATTGTTGAGGGTGCGGTAGGAATGGTTGAAGATGCACTGAAAAAACTATCAGATGATGCAATTGTAGAGTTTGATGATGATAAAAAAGCACAAATGGCGAGTAATTTAATGGTGGTTCTATGTGGCGATAAAGAAGTAACTCCAGTCATAAATACCGGAACTTTACACTAATAATTGTACGGAAGAAGAAAATTTTCGAATCTGAAGAAAAGTTTGAAACAAGAATCAACGAATCTGCTAGCTTAGGCTGGAAGGCTCTTTCAATTACAATAGAGGGAGGACAACAGTTGATAATAATGGAAAAAGAGAAATTTTAATGTCAAAGAAAAAGTCATTTGTACTCCGTATTAATCCGGAAACATTTGAGTCGATTGAAAAATGGGCTGCAGATGATTTCAGGAGCGTTAATGGGCAATTGGAATGGATGATTCATAAATCCCTTACAGATGCCAAACGGTTAAAAAAAACAAAATCATAAATAAAAAAAGGGAGCCTTTGACTAAAAGACTCCCTTTTTTTTTACATCCTATCTTGTTATGTCTACACGTTAAATCTAAAGTGCATTACATCCCCATCTAAAACTGTGTACTCTTTTCCTTCTACAGATAGTTTACCCGCTTCTTTAGCTGCTGCTTCTGAGCCAAAACTTACAAAGTCTTCGTAATGAATTACTTCTGCCCGAATAAAACCTTTTTCAAAGTCAGTATGAATTACACCTGCAGCTTGAGGAGCTTTCGTTCCTTTATGAACCGTCCAGGCTCTCACCTCTTTAACCCCAGCAGTAAAATATGTTTCTAAATTAAGTAAATTATAGGCAGATTGAATTAATCTAGAAACTCCGGGAGTTTCTAGACCCAGCTCTTCTAAAAACATTTGTCGCTCGTCATATGTTTCTAATTCTGTTATATCTGCTTCGATAGCGGCCCCTAAAATAATAATTTCAGCATCTTCCCCTTTTACCGCTTCCTTTACCGCGTCTACATGTGCGTTTCCAGAAACAACAGAAGACTCATCTACATTACACACATAAAGCACGGGCTTTGAGGTAAGTAATTGCAAACTTGACAACAACTCTAAATCATCTTCCGAAGTAATCTCTAGTGATCTTACAGAATTCCCCGCATTTAAATGATCAATTAATATTTGATAAAAAGCGCCTTCTTTTTGCGCTTGTTTATTACCCGTTTTAGCGGCACGTTTAATTTTATCATGCGCCTTTTCTAAAGAATCTAAATCCTTTAATTGCAGCTCTGCATCAATTACATCTTTATCACCAACCGGGTCGATCTTTCCGTCTACATGGATAATGTTATCATCATCAAAACATCTTAATACGTGAATAATCGCATCGGTTTCTCTAATGTTACCTAAAAACTGGTTACCCAGACCTTCTCCTTTACTGGCTCCTTTTACCAAACCTGCAATATCTACAATTTCTATAGTTGTTGGCTGAACTTTTTGAGGGTTCACTAACTCTTCTAATTTGGATAAACGTTCATCTGGTACCGTAATAATCCCCACATTTGGTTCTATTGTACAAAAAGGAAAGTTTGCACTTTGAGCCTTTGCGTTCGATAAACAGTTAAATAAAGTTGATTTCCCAACATTAGGAAGTCCTACAATACCACATTTTAATGCCATAATTCTTATTTTTAAGAGCGGCAAAAGTACGTATTATTCTACCAATTTTTAACAATAATTGAATCAGGATTTCGTTGAATTGGAGCCAACCGTTATTCGCTATAAATAGTTAAAAAAACACCACCTGTTCTTTTGTCAATACATTAAAAGGCATCATTTTTGAACTTACGTGTTCAAACCACAATTATATGGGTCATAACAACAATTTTTCAGGGTGTATTTTTCTTATCTGTTTTCTATTTGGAACTCACTTATCGTGGGCTCAAAATGAAACCCAACAATTAACTCGAATTCTTTTCATTTATGATGCTTCGAATAGTATGAATGGTCAGTGGGAAGGACAGTCGAAACATACCACCGCTAAAAACCTACTAAACACAGCCTTAGACAGTTTAAATGGTATTCAAAATCTGCAAGTAGCCTTACGTGTATATGGTCATTCCAAAAGCTATCTCACTGGTCAAGAATGTGATGACACTAAGTTAGAAGTGCCTTTTAGCTATTCTAATTTCAAGGCGATTAAAAGCAAACTAAAAGAAATCAGACCTAAAGGAACAACTCCCATTGCCTTGTCTTTAGAACGAAGTGGAAACGATTTTCCATATTGCAAAGATTGCAGAAACATTATTATTCTGATCACAGATGGTATTGAAGAATGCAATGGAGACCCATGTGCTGTTTCTTTAGCCTTACAAAAAAACGGAATTATATTAAAACCATTTGTTATCGGTTTAGGTCTTAAAGATGATTTTAAAGAACAGTTTAAATGTGTGGGTAATTATTTTGATGTGACTAGCCCTCGAGTTTTTAGTAACGTTTTAGACATTGTTATCTCTCAAGCTTTAAACGCCACAACCGCACAAATCAATCTTTTAGATTCATATGAAAACCCTACAGAAACCAATATTTCGATGATGTTGGTTAATCCAATTTACAATGAAGTAGAGTACCATTATATGCATACTATGAATTCTAGGGGTAATCCAGACACCCTATATATTGATCCTTCTGTTAAGTATGACTTGAATGTTTACACCGTGCCTATGATCGTCAAAAAAGACGTTCAGGTAAGTCCTGCGATTCACAATATCATTGCCGTTGACGCCCCTCAAGGAACACTTAGTATATATACTAATACAAGATCAGTTCAAGCGCAACCTATTGCTATTGTAAGGGTAGTCGGAACTATGGAAACTATTTATGCCCAACCACTAGGTACCACCCAAGATTATTTAGTAGGTACATATGATTTGGAAATTATGACTCTTCCTCGTACTTACTTGAAAGATGTAGAAGTGAACCAAAGCACGACCACAAAAATTGAATTACCCAATACCGGCCAAGTTTCGTTGATTCGCGGGTATGTAGGCTATGGAGCTATTTTTGTAAAAAGAAACGGTAATTTAGAATGGGTATTAGATTTGAATAAAAAAACTAAATCAGAAACTATTCGATTACTACCCGGGAATTATAAAGTCATGTATCGGGCTAAAAT
The DNA here is from genome assembly GCA_047610145.1 of Salibacteraceae bacterium. GTDB lineage: Bacteria > Bacteroidota > Bacteroidia > Flavobacteriales_G > Salibacteraceae > CAJXZP01. The sequence continues at coordinate 24,886 of JBLFZF010000039.1, forward strand.
GGACCACAATTCGAAAAACACGAAATGGAAAGACTTCTACATTCGAAGCGGGGTTTCTACTTCTATCCGATTTTAATCTTAAAAGATGAAAGGTAATTGTTTAAATTATATTTATCCTTTTATTCTCGTAATTGCCATTACAGCGCTTTATCATCAGGTTATTTTTAATGGTTTTTCTGGTTTAGATGATTTATTGATGATCGAAGAGAACTGGGATCGACTCCAACATTTATCTCATATCAAGACCGCTTTTACCGAGGATGTCTTTATCCAAGCACAAGGCTCTTATTACCGACCAATACAACTACTAAGTTACATGCCAGATGTTTACTTTTCAAATAGTGAACTACCTGTAGCAAAAGTGTTTTTTCAAATTAACATCCTCTTTTTTATACTCGCGTTTATTCAACTTTTCTTCTTCCTAAAAGAATTTAGTTTCGGTATTCATTATCGTTTCCTATTTTCACTATTTATGGCTATTCACCCGGCCCTCACACCTGCTGTATCCTGGATACCAGGAAGAATAGATACACTTCTTTTTATTATTATCATAAGTGCTTTTTGGGCCTTTATCCGCTTTATTAAAACCCACAAAAAGAGGTGGGTCATAACCTATTTAACTCTTTTTGCTTTAGGTATGTTTACCAAGGAAACAGCTATTATTATCCCTTTTATTAGTTTGCTATTGGTTTGGTTTTTTCAATCTCAAAAAAATGATTCTCAGGTCAACGAAATATGGTCATGGAGAAAATCAATAGATATACAGTTTTGGTATTCAATTTTTAAAACATTGAAAAATTGGATAATAAATCATGGTTACATTTTACTTGGATGGGTTGTCATACTAGTATTCTATTTTTACATGAGAAGTAATGCACTTGATGCAAACTCTTTAGGAATAAGAGGAATGTTGTTTCATTTAAACAACAGTTGGCAAGAGTTTATTATTCTGGGTGCCATAACCTATTTGCCTATCAAACTTCAAGTTTTTTTAGATATTACTCAACCATTTGTACTGTACTCCATTCCAGCTTTTCTTCTTTTTCTAGCCGTTCCTCAATTTCTAAAGTCTCGGTTTAACTACACCTTTTTTGGTCTAACCTGGATGCTTGCATTCATCTTACCAACTACGCTTTCAGACTCCTTAAACTACCATCGAATGTTTATTCCTTTCGTTGGAATGGCATTCGTTTTGCACACCCTAGAATTTTCACGAATAAAAAAATCCTACTTAATTATTGGACTCTCCTTTTTATTTTTCTGGTTCCTATATCAAAATATTGAATTTCAAAAAGCCTATAAAAATAAAAGCACCTTTTGGAATAACGCCATAGAGTCCTCACCTAACTCTCCATTTGCCAACAACGGCTTGGCTTGGAGTTTTCATATGGACCATGAAAATGACTCTGCATTAAAGTATTATGCAAGGGTTGTAGAACTGCGACCCCAAGGTGAAAACGTTCGAATGGGAATGGCTTTAATTTATGAAGAAATGGGACTCCTTCAACAATCTGACAGTTTATTGAAAGAAGAATTTAAGGCAACAAACGATAGTTCCTCCGTATACTTTTGTATTGGACAGTTGTTTTTAGAACGAGGAGATACTCTTGCAGCTATACCCCATCTTAATTTAGGATATGAGGTTACCCAATACTCTAGGAATGCGAGGCTTTATTACGACACCCTTGATTTAAAAGTAAGAAATCAATTACGTTTGGATTAAAACACCATTTTATAAATTCGGTCTATTTGGCCACCGAGTTCTGAAACACCGATGTATTTACTTTTTCTTAAGTATT
>JBLFZF010000040.1:0-25885 GCA_047610145.1 Salibacteraceae bacterium
GATATTTGGTATATTAATTATAAGTGAATTTTAAACATCTAAATAATTCTCTTTATTAGTCAATGTCTTTAATCAAATTGTCAATTTGATTGTTTTTTCAGAATAAAGTTTTGAAAGCTAATTTGTTGCTCTACATTTGCTAGACTAATACACTACACTATGAAACTAAAATATTTAATTACAGCATGTATTCTACCCATTACGTTCATCAGTTACGCAGTAGAAACAGAAAAAGAGAAAGTGACTAATTCGTATTCGGAAACCGCTTCTTCAAAAACTTCTTTTGATGAAAACGTTGGAGAAATGATTTCATTCTTGATTCCCCAAGAACATCCCGGTAAAGCTTATTTACTTCAATCGGAAACTCCATCTGACAATTGGTTATTCATTTACCATGATCGTTGGGGACTAAGTAATGAAGTAAAGGAAGAGGCGTATACCTTGTGGAAGGACCTTAAAAACGTAAATGTTTTAGCCATTGATTTATACGATGGAAAAGTGGCGAAAAATAGCGGTCAAGCAATGCGTTTCTTAATGTCTAGTCAGTATAATAGAAACATTTCTATTATTAAAGGAGCTATTGATTACGTAGGCGATGAGGCCAAGATTGGCTCTTTAGGATGGAGTGCTGGTGGAGCATGGTCTCTACAAACAGCTATTTACGCTGGCGAAAAAGAAGTAGCGTGCGTAGTTTATTATGGCATGCCGGAATATGATGTTGAGAAATTGAAAAAAATTGAATCTGATGTACTTGCTATTTTTGCAGATATGGATACTTGGATTACTCCGGGGTTAGTCAATAGGTTTGAAGCTCAAATGACTTCTGCCGGTAAAGAGCTGAGAGAGATAGAATACAAAGGTACTGGAGGTTTTGCCACTAAAAGCTCTGATAAGTACAATTATAAAAACGCAGAACATGCGTACTCTGAAGTGCTCAGCTATTTATCAACACGATATCAATAGGTAGTATTTATTAATTTCAGAAAAAAAAGCTCAAGGTTTATCTAAACTTTGAGCTTTTTTTTTGGTCTATTTTTTTTGTTTAGAAATAATATGAACTGGAGTTAGTATTTTTACGTTCGATTAATAAAATACACTTATGAGGATTATTCTAGTTAGTATACTTTCACTTTTTTTGGTCAGTATGTCAAATATTAATGCTGAAAAAGTCGCTGTTGTTCATATCCAAAAATTAAAAAAGGGTGTCTTATTAGTCCGATTACATACGCAAGATGCGCTTATCGAAAAGATGAAGTATTACCATAGGGATTTGGAAAGAAAGAACAAACTGATAGAAATAAAGGAAAATAATATGGCGACATACGTGGCTTTCAACTCTGCCTATAAATTTAGTGAGCTAAGATTCTTTTATAGCCGTGATAGTAAAAAGGTTCGTGATGGTGATTTTGACCATTTATTCTTAAATTCTGATTTGGAAGTGGATACCTCTATTCGTATTGATCCAAAAGCTCCAATATATATTCTAGATGTAGGAGATATTTATTTCCCTAATATGAGCGGTCATCAAGAAGGTGTTATTGTTATGGATAAGAATTTTGAACCGTTGAAAAAACCATTTCCATATTATGTTAGAAAACGTAGCGGTATGGCAATAATTAAAAGAACTGATCTAGATATTGCAATTGTGTTAAACGAAAAAATGGAGACCTTTTATGAAAAAAGCCTCCATCCGTAATCTTATTTAATGGTTTTGTATTTATTCTTTACTCCAAATCTTCCAACTTTCTTCTGCTTGTAGATGAAGCATTTCTAACCCGTTTCGCGTATTACATCCTTGCGCTTCTGCTAGAGTTAAAAACTTCGTTTTTTCTGGATTGTAAATTAAATCAAATACATAATGTTTTTCTGTTAGCAAATCATAAGGAATATCCGGAGCGTCTTCAATATTTGGCGCCATTCCTACTGGAGTAGTATTAATGAACAGGTTATATTGCTCAAAAATACGTTTCGTAAGTCCCGAATAAGTTAAATCACCTACACGAGTGTTTCTAGAAACCACTAAATATGGAATACCCATAACTTCCAAGGCTCCTTTGATAGCCGAAGCAGCTCCTCCTGTACCCATAACTATGGCGGCAGCTCTCTTATATCCTAATTGATCACGTAATGATTTCCTGAAACCTAATAAATCAGTATTGTAACCTACCAATTGATCTCCTTCTACTTTTATTGTATTGACCGCTTTAGCTCTTGCTACCAAAGGATCTAATCGATCCATATGACGCATAATAGTTTTCTTGTAAGGAATGGTAATATTTACGCCAGAAAGATTATTATCTAAAATAAACTCTTTAAGATGACTTACATCTTCTAGATCATAAGCATCGTATTGAGCCTCTATACCTTCGGCCTTAAACTTATCATTAAAATATGTAGGAGAGAAGGTATGAGATAAAGGGTGTCCAATTAAACCGTATTTTTTCATGAGTAAAAAATTTACCTGTATAATTAAAATTATTTTGCGACCACTCAAAAAGTGCTAGCCAGATGCATTGTTGTTTGTTTATTCTTTTTTTGCAGAAATTCTTTCTAGTACAAAGATAATAAGGAATCCAACAATCAAAAGCCCTATAGCGGCACCAATTTGAGGATTCGTTGAGATTTGATTAACGACTTGACCATTTTTAATTACCGGAGTAACGAAATCATTGGGAAAAACATTAGCTTCCACAACAGGAATAATTTTCTCATTTATCTCGCCTGCATGTTTTACAAAAACTTGTTCTACTTTTTTCCAAGGCCAAACCTTATTTAAAGATCCAATAAGGAAACCTGTTAATAAAGCTAAGGTTCGGTTTTCATATTTTTCGAACATCCATTTAAGGATTCTCGAAAAGCTTAATAACCCTACAATTCCACCAATAGCGAATATACCTAGTTCTATACCATTTGTTAAGATAATAGTAATGTCCATAGCTCTAATACCGTCAATCAATGAACTCACTTTTCCTAATACTAAATGATAGGCACCCAGAAGTAATAAAATGAAGCTTCCAGATATTCCGGGTAAAATCATAGCAATAAAAGCTAAAACTCCGGATAAAAACAAATACCAAATAGTATCAGGGCCTTGAGCTGGAGAAACAATTGTAACCCCAAAAGAAATAAGAGCACCTAGTAATAAAGCCAACCAATTGGAGGCGTTCCAACGAGAAACACGGTTGCCAATTAACCATACGGATGCGATTATTAATCCGAAGAAGAAAGACCAAACTAATACGGCCTCATTAACTAATAGATAGTTAAATATTTTAGCCAATGAAAGAACACTAATGGCAATACCAGAAACTAAGGCGACTAAAAATTTTCCGTTAATAGCGTTAAAAGCGGCTGCAAATCCTTCCTTTCTCAGGGTTTTTAAAACCTCCAAATTTAAGGAAGTTAGTGTCTCAATAAGTTCTTTGTAAATACCTGCAATTAAAGCGATGGTACCTCCGGAAACACCAGGTACCACATCTGCTGCGCCCATTGCCATCCCTTTTAGAGTAATTAGTAAATAATCTTTTAAACCTCTCATAATTATATTTAGTGGATAAAAAAAAAGCTAGTAGACGAAAAATCTAGCTAGCTTATATTTTTTTAAAATGTGAATTACATCATTTCCTTTCTTAATTCCTCGGGTAAGAAATTAAATACGGTATCTCCCCGCAATCCTAAACGTAAAGTCTCTAATGGAATTACCTCGTGCGGAGCAATGTTACCTAAGTTAACATTAGCTCCAAATTGATCAATAAACCATACTTGCTGTGATTTTTGTGGCGCTTCCCACAAAACGTTTTCGTTTCCAATTTGTTCGGAAATATGCGAAATCATAGACTGTTTTGCATTTCCATCTTTATCAAAGATGCCAATAGTTCCACTTTCTCTAGCTTCGGCAATTACCTTCCAAGCTCCAGCCTGAAGTTCTGCTTTCATTTTTCTAATCCAATCCTCTTCCGTTAATGAGTCCGCATCTGTTTTTGAACCTACTTCACTTAATACCGTGAAATCTTTAGCTAAATCTTTAATGAAATCTAACTTTGTCTCTTCTGGAATGTTAATACATCCATCAGAAACTTCTACGAATTCTAAATTTAACTCATCGAGTAATCGTCTGTAGTCATCAAACATATTACGAACAATAAACGCTTCAAAAAGAGTGCCACCCAAATAACATTTGATATTAGCATCTTTATACATGGCTAATTTAACCTTTAGGTTTTTAGTGATATACGAAGTTCCAAAGCCAAATTTCACGATATCCATTAAATCTCCACAAGATTCAATAAAGTCTTCGGTCTGTCTGTTACTTAAACCTTTATCCATCATCATGGTTAGGCCATTCTCTCTCGGTTTTTCTGTCCTGTTAGGCAGAAATGGTAATTCAAAATTCATAATTATTTGTAATTTGCTAATAAATCCATAATTCCAATAAAATTTACCGCTTCAGGGTAATAATCTAGGAATTCATTTGATTTTTTCGGATTGATTTCTAGGGCCAGAAACAGAATAGATTCTGCTTCAATTTCTTTCCCTAATTGCAGTAATAAAGCTGCGTATTTATAGTATAGTGTTGATTCTTCAGGATATTGTGAGATGCCATCTACTAAGACAGTTAAGGCTTCATCCCATTTTCCATTAGTCACTAAAGATTCAGAGTAATCCATAAAGATTCCTGAATTTTCAATAGCGGATTGATACACTTTTTCGTAAATGATTTCTGCACTTTCAAAATCACCAAGGTTGACTAATAAATCGGCATGGAAATATTGGTAATACAAGTTTTCCGGATTTATTTTTAATGCTTTTTCTAAGTATAATAAACCTTCTTGGGACTGGTCCAAATTGGAGTATGCCACAGCAAAACCTAGCCATCCATCGGCATATTCAGGACTGTGTTCCACCGCTTTTTTGAAATAGGTAATTGCCTCTTCATTTTTATCCAAAACGATGTAACAATGACCAATAAAGTTATACGTAATTGGATCTACAAAATGAGGAGTGATAGAATCTTTATACGATTCGATGGCTTTTTCAAAGAGTTCCATTTTCATGTACGCATTTCCTAAATTAAAGAACGCTTCAGAGAAATCCTCGTTAATTAAGGTAGCGTATTCATAGGCTGTAATTGCTTCTTCATGTTCATCTATAGTCATGTGCATATTTCCTAAAGAAAACCATGCAAAATGAGAGTAGGGATTATCATCAATAAAAGTATTTATTATAGATAATCCTTCTGGATATAAATTTCCGAGTTCACAACTTAGACTAATCTCCATCAAAGCATCTTCGTTAGAAGCAGAAATAGATAAAATTTCTTGATAGTTTTTTATGGAAGAGCGATAATCTCCAATTTCTTGGAATTCTTTGGCTAAAGCCATTTTAGCCTCTACTTTATCTTCATCAACAGAAATTTCAACAAGTCTATTTAAAATTTCAATCGCTTTTTCTTTCTGATCAGCCATGCTGTAGATAGAAGCTTTACTGAAATAGAATTCTGGATTTGAATCTTCATAAAGTGAGACACCTTCTATAATTTGAAGTGCTTCACTTGCCTTTTCATTGTATACCAATGATTCCGCTTCTTTTAGTTGTAAAGAGATAGAATCAGGGTGTTGACCTTTGGCTAAACTAATTAATAGTTCAACGGCCTCTTGATTAGATTCAATAAGATAAAAATCTATTAATTCTTCAAATTCTTCCACATCAAAATAATACGAATCGCTATCGGCTCGCATTTGTTCGAATTTTGTTATTAAATGGTCAATATTTCCATCTTCAAACGGCAGATAATCAGGATGGTCTTCCATAAGTGTGCAAATGTACTGCTTCATCAAAGATAATAAAACAAATAGGACCTATTTACCTAGAATTCCTGAATTGTTAACAACACTATTAACATGTGTATATTAGTTTAATTTTTGGTCTATTTATGCTTGCTTTTGTCTTTATCTTTGCAGGCTAAAATTATAGAGAATGCCCCTGATAAAATCAATTTCCGGAATACGCGGAACAATAGGTGGAAAACCAAACGAAGGTTTAACTCCACTAGATGTAGTAAAATTCACTTCGGCCTTTGGCTTTTGGCTATTGCAAAAAACACAACAAGCACAGCCAAAAATTATTGTGGGTAGAGATGCTAGAATTTCTGGAGAAATGGTTTCTAACTTAGTTTGTGCTACATTGCAAGGACTGGGAATTAATGTGATAGACTTAGGTTTATCTACCACTCCTACCGTAGAAGTAGCTGTGCCTCACTATGATGCTATTGGCGGAATAATTATTACCGCAAGTCATAATCCAAAGGAATGGAATGCACTAAAATTACTAAACGGTAAAGGGGAGTTTATTAGTGCGAATGATGGTGCGGAGGTATTAGAATTAGCCGATAAAGAAGAGGTTCTTTTCGCAGAAGTGGATGCCTTAGGTTCTATCAAAAAAATTGATGATTTTGGCGATGTACATATTCAACAAATTTTGGACTTGCCCTTAGTAAATATTCAGGCAATTAAGGACAGAAAGTTCAAAGTCGTTGTAGATGCTGTAAATTCAACTGGGGGTATATTTGTGCCGCAGTTATTGGATGCATTAAACGTGGAAGTAAAGAAGTTATATTGTGAGCCAAACGGTAAGTTTCCTCATAATCCTGAACCTTTGCCAGAGAATTTAACAGAGTTAATCTCTGTTATGAAGGAAGAGAAATATGATCTAGGTATTGTTGTTGATCCTGATGTAGACCGTTTAGCTTTAGTGAGTGAAACCGGTGAAGTGTATGGAGAGGAGTATACGCTAGTAGCTGTCTCTGATTATGTATTGAGTAAAACCAAAGGAGATACGGTATCAAACATGTCATCTACACGGGCTTTAAGAGATGTTACCGAGAAATTTGGTCAAACACATTACGCATCTGCTGTTGGAGAAGTGAATGTAGTGGATAAAATGAAAGCTGTAAATGCTGTTATCGGTGGAGAAGGAAATGGGGGTGTTATTTATCCAGAACTTCATTACGGTCGGGATTCTTTAGTTGGTATCGCCTTGTTTTTATCTCATCTTGCAGAGCAAGGTGGCAAAGCATCGGCATTAAGAGCAACTTATCCAAATTACCATATTTCTAAAAATAAAATTAGTTTAACTCCAGACATTAATGTGGACGAGATTCTTAAACTGGTAGAAAAAAAATATAGAAATCAACCGATGAATACGGAAGATGGTTTGAAAATAGAATTTGATAAAGAGTGGGTGCATTTAAGAAAATCAAATACTGAACCAATTATTCGAATTTACTCGGAAAGTGAACATCAAACCACTGCGGAGGTATTGGCTGAAAAGCTAATTACCGATATGAAAGAAATAATTAGAGAAAATAGATAATATTTATGACGCCAATTTATTTTGATAATGCGGCTACAACTGCTCTAGAGCCTAGGGTGAAAAAAGCAATTATTGAAGCAATGGAAGCGGATGGAAATCCGTCTTCCTCTCATTCTATGGGGCGTAAATCTAAAGCCTTAATAGAATCCTCTCGTAGCCAAGTATCTAATTTGTTTGGATGTCAGCCTAGTGAGATTATTTTCACTTCAGGAGGTACCGAAGCTGATAACCTTGCAATTTTAGGAACAGTAGAGTCAGGAAAGGTATCAACTATTATATCATCTCCAATTGAGCACCCCGCTATTATTGACAGTATTAGCAAAGCTCAAAAGCTGTTTAATGTAGAGGTGAAGTGGGTGAATGTTTTACCTAATGGGGATATTGATTTAAACGATTTAAATTTATTATTGGCTGTATCGCCTCATGCTTTGGTTACTTTAATGCATGTAAATAATGAAATAGGTAATATTTTAGATCTAGTGAGGGTAGGAGAATTATGTAACGAGTATTCGGCTATTTTTCATTCGGATATGGTTCAAAGCATTGGTCATTTCCCAATTAACCTTAACGACTACCCAATTGATTTAGCTTCGTGCTCGGCACATAAAATTCATGGGCCCAAGGGGATTGGTTTTTTATATCGAAAAAAAGGAACACCACTTATTGCGCAAAGTAATGGAGGAAAGCAAGAACGTGAGGTTAGAGGAGGAACAGAAAATTTATTAGGAATTATTGGTTTCTCAACTGCATTATCTATAGCTATTGCTGAAATAGACGAAATTAATGCGAAGGTACTAAGTTTAAAAAAGTACTTTATTCAACAAGTTACATCTCATTTTGAGTCGGTTAAATTTAATGGTCAAAGTGGAAATCTAGACACGAGTGTGAACTCTGTGGTGAGTTTGAATTTCCCGAATGCTACGAATAATGATATGGTACTGTTTCAATTAGATTTAAAAGGTATTTGTGTATCTGGAGGAAGTGCTTGCAGTTCAGGAGCCGCATCTGGTTCGCATGTGCTAAACGCAATTAATGTTGGTGGAGCTTCCATTCGGTTTTCTTTCAATAAGGAAAATACACGACAAGAAATTGATAGCGTAGTGGAAACACTAAAAGAATTGATGACTTAGTATTCATGTATTAAACCTTTAAATAGTATCAAATTAAGTATCGATTTATATGAGAAAATTAGGTGTGTTATTTTTAGTTTTTACAGGAGCTATTTTATTTATAACTAGTTGTACCAATACGTTTACCGTAATATCAGATTACGACAGAACTGCAAGTTTTGAAAGTTACCACACATATAATTACATTCCTGGGTCTGATTCTTTAATGGGCCCTGGAGCTAGTAGATTAAAAAGTTTAACCGAAGAGTATTTACATCTACTTGGATATAAAAAGTCGGAGACTCCAGATTTATTTGTTTCGATTATTGGTCAGGTGAAACAAAAGGTGGGTTACAATAGTTCAACTCCCGGTTATGGCGGATACCGAGGTTATTATGGCGGTTCATACGGATATGGTGGTTGGGATAGTTATACCACTTCTTATGTGTACAATCAAACGACCATAATGATTGATTTAGTAGATGCAAGACAAAAGAAGTTAGTGTGGCAAGGAGGAGCTACCGGAGAATTTGATCAGTATTCTTTAAAGGATTCCAAGTTAGCGAAAATGGTAGATGATATTTTTGCGCAATACCCATACACCGCAAGTAGTAAAGTTGAAAGAGTTAAATTATACGGTAAATATTACGCTAAGCCTAAAGGAGAATAAGTTTTTTTAGTGAAAGAAAATGTACCCCACAAGGATGGCTGTAATTATTCCGGCTAGGTCAGCAATTAGTCCTGCCTGAACAGTATATCTTGTTTTTTTTATGTTGATAGCTCCGTAATACACGGCAATAGTATAAAATGTAGTTTCTGTTGATCCTTGAAAAATAGAAGCCATTTTAGAAACAAAGTGATCTGCACCACTGAACCCTAAATTCATAGATTCATAATGTGAATAGGTTTCTAGCATCATTCCTCGCGCACCAGAACCACTTAGAGGTTTCATAAATGCAGTAGGTAACGCAGGTACAAAATCCGTATTAATTCCAATCAATCCGATAAACCAACCCATTCCATCTACTAAATAATCTAGTGTGCCAGATGCTCTAAATATACCAATAGCTACAAGCATTCCAACTAAATAGGGAATGATAGTTATGGTGGTTTTGAATCCTTCTTTAGCACCTTCTATAAAAGACTCGTATACATTCACTTTGTTTTTAAACGCGAGAATAAAAAATGTGATAATGATAGATAATAAGATGAAGTTTCCTCCTACAGACGTGACTTGTTCTAATACAGGTTTTGGTAATTGCATTAACCCATAAACCCCCACAATTATTATAACTGATATAGATAATAAATAAGTAGCAATCCCGTTTTTGATTAAATTGATTTTTTGATAAAAAGAGACCGTTATTAGTCCAATTATGGTAGCCGAAAACGTAGCGATAAGTATGGGTATAAAAACATCTGTAGGATGCGCTGCTCCTGCTTGTGCTCGATAGGCCATTACACTAATTGGAATGATTGTAAGCCCAGAGGTATTGAGCACTAAAAACATAATCATAGGATTAGAAGCAGTGTCCTTGTTAGGGTTTAACTCTTGTAAACCCTTCATAGCTTTTAAGCCCATAGGCGTAGCTGAATTATCTAAACCTAACATATTAGCCGCAAAATTCATCATGATGCTTCCGTTTACTGGATGATCTGCGGGTATCTCTGGAAATAATTTTCTAAAAAAAGGACTGACTAAAGCACTTAGCTTTTGAACGGCCCCTCCATCTTCTCCAATTTTCATAAACCCGAGCCAAAGTGTCATAACCCCCATTAGGTACAAGACAATACTAATAGAGGTTTCTGCCATGTCAAAGGTAGATTGCACCATGTCTGAAAACACATTTAAATCCACCTCTGTAAAAACCCAACCCATAGTGGCTTCTAGGTAATCTCGAAATAGATACCCTATGACTCTAAGTAAAGCCACTAAAAAACCAATAACAAAAAAGCCGATAAAAATATAGTTGAGTACCAAATCTGAAAATTTTAACTAGACGCAATATACGCGTTTAAGGAAGAGAGAAATAGGTTGGTATATGATTGTATTAACAAAACCGGGTGCCATAGGAAAGTATCTTAAATCTCCTTTTTGTAAATAGAGGGTAGAGATAGCTCAAACCTAACAACTAGCAATCTCGCGAGTATAATGAAGGTAATTGGGATGATTTTAGTCCAAATTAATGGCAAGTCAGTAAAACGTAAAGCGTAAAAAATAATTCCTCCTCCAATACTTACCGTGGCATAGACTTCCCTTCTAAAAATCACAGGAATCTTTTGGACTAAGACATCTCTAATTACCCCTCCAAAAGTTCCGGTAATAGTTCCAATAATTACACAATAGATGGCTCCTAAATCTTGTGAAATGCCAATTTCTACACCTAAGATGGTGAAGAAGCCTAAGCCGATGGCATCAAATAGTAATAATGGTTTATAGATATACTTTTGCTTAGACTTAAAGATTATGGCTAAAACTGCGGCAATAATCATGGTATACATGAGAATAGGGCTTCCCAACCAAAACACTTCTCTTTGCAAAAGCACATCTCTTAATGTACCTCCGCCAATAGCCGTAACAAACGATATAATAATTATTCCAAAGCCATCTAGTTTTTTATTAATGGCGGTTAATGCTCCAGAAATAGCTAAAGCAAATGTCCCGATAATTTCAATATACCCGAATAATTCATTCATATAAGAACAAGATTAAGTTTAATCTTTGAATTGGTAATAAAGGATTTCGTTCAATTCATTTTGGTGTATGTCTGATAATATCCATCTTTGTATAAATAATCTAAATTATGAACATTTACAAACTCACCTTAGTTACATTATTACTTTTTGCTTTTGGGCTTCTAGGATTCCAAAGTTGTAACCAAACGGAAGATGAAATTATTGCAGGGATAACTCCTGTAATGTCTGCATCTATTGGAGGTAACAGTTGGAGCACTAATATTGCCGGAGGTATAACTTCTACTATTATTGTGGTAACGGGAACAAAAGATAGGGAGGCTGTTGTGTTGACTCTTCCGTCTAAAGACCCTGGAACTTATCCGATTGATTTCATTTCCACTAACGCTACTTATAGTCCAATGATAGATAGTCTAGCTGCTGCTTTTGTAGCTTTTGAAGGAGAAGTTATTATTACTAGCATTAATACTTTGCGTACTCAAATACAAGGTACGTACAACTTTAAAGCAGCTAATGCAGCTTCGTTAGACACTGTTCATGTGACCAATGGTATTTTGAGAAATATACCCATTAAATAAATACCTTGCAGGTCTAGATCTTTAGGGAGTTTGTGTGATGTCTATTGCGAGAACTCGCCTAAGCCTTCTCTAATTACTTCAAAGGATTCATTCTCTACCAAAACAATGGTAGACGGAATATTGTTTCCATATCCTCCATCAATAACGATATCAACTTTGTCTTGAAATCGTTGGAAAATCATTTCTGGGTCCATCGTATACTCTACTAATTCGTCTAAATCAATTACTGAAGTTGTCACAATTGGATTACCTAATGCCTCTACAATAGCTCTAGGGATATGGTGATTTGGAACACGAATACCTACTTCTTTTTTCTTGGTGTTAAACACTTTGGGCACGTTATTATTGGCAGGCAGAATAAAGGTAAACGCGCCAGGAAGAGATTTCTTTAAAACTCTGAAAACAGAATTTGGAATTGGTTTTACAAAAAGAGATAAATGACTGAGGTTATGACAAACAATAGAAAGGTTTGATTTTTTAGCTTTCGTACCTTTGATTTGCGCAACACGTTCAATGGCTTTGGCATTATTGATATCGCAACCTACACCATAAACAGTATCGGTGGGATAAATAATAACAGCTCCATTTTTTAGTGCTTTGGCTATTTCTCCAATAACTTTTGAATCAGGGTGGTCTGAATTTATTCGGATGTACTTGGCCATAACTTGAATTTAGTTAGGCAAAGATATTTTACTTTTCGTAGGAACCTACAGCTGGTATCATTTCTCTTGCATCACCTTTTAAATCTATTAATAAAGTATCTGTTAATGCAAGGCTCCCTTTCGCAATCGCCCTAGATGAGTCGTTAAGTAAAAACACGTCATTGTATGGGTCATCAAACAAGGGGTCATAGATAGCGTTAGAATTTGGAGTACTGGGGTTTTGTGTAATGTTAAAAAACTTACCTGATAAGCCAGGATCTAAAGTATCTTTTAATGTTTTTAATACGCAGTTATGAAACGCATACTCAAATAGGGCAGAGGTTAAGGAATCTGTAAGAATTTCCTCTTCAATAGTACCGTATATAATACTGTTGTTAAAAGTAACATTGAGATCGCCAGCCACTTCAATTTGCCCTCCATCTGAAGTAGGTAAAGTGAAGTAATTACTCATGAATAAACTTTCATCACTTCTGCTACCTGAGGAGTAATTGGCTATGGTGGTATGCAAATATTCATGAGTTCCAGCTCCTTGAATAGCTAGCAAAATGTTACCTGAATTAGTAATCAAAGTATTATCCGCTTGAATATTATGATTTCGAACTAGCATCCCTAATCCACCACTATTTTTTATAATGGTATTGAATAGTTTCACTTTGTTAGTGGCTAACTCTGGAACACCATCTAAATAAAACTCTTCTGCTTGAATCCCAATAAATGCATTTTTTATGATGGCATTGTTAAAAGTATGATCAGCCGGGCCTTCATTAAGAATTATACGATCCCATTGTCCAGGTAGGTCCTCAAAACTACTTTCTAATCGAGTACCTTGAAAAACCACTTCATTTCCAGCGGCACCATTTACATTTAATACAGAGCCTCGATACGCCCACAAACCAGATTGATCATAAAAGTGAAGTTGTGTACCCGCTGAAATGGTTAAAGTGGTGGCAGAATCTACCATTAGAAAACCAAAAATAACATGAGGCTTGTCGTTTGGAAGGGTAATATTATTACTGATCGGATAATAATCAGGGTAATCACTAATGTGAGAAATTGGAGGTAGCCCGTTAAGAAATAAATTTGGTTTGTAATAATAGGCATTTTGACCCCAAGCAGATAAAACAACCGTTTGAGCGTTCCCATTTGTGGTAAACTGAATTTGGTCAATAATTACAAATGGATTGCTTTGAATATTCGGGTCTACGGTTACTTCTGCAAATACAAACATGCTATCGTTTCCCCGAACCTCAATATCACTAAATGTAGCAGCCGATTGACCGTTCACATTTATTCTGAAGTTAGACGAGCTTCCACCTGATAGTTTAATGGATGAGATTAATACAGCCTCTGGGTTTCGGTTGTATATTAGAAAACGTTTAGTAGTTGAGCCCAATGTGGTAAACACCGTATCGAATTTTAAAGTATCGATGCTAAAATTCAAATTTGCCGAAGGATCATCCGTAAATTTATTTTTTTTACATGAAACCACTAAAACAAGTAGTGCTACTAAAAGTATGGAAATAAATTTTTTCATCAATATTATGGTGCAAATGTAATCACGGATGTCATACGTTAAAGGATAAAAAATATTGTTTTGAACCCAATATTTATGTTCTTCACATTCGACTGTAAATAACTGCACGAAAGATTTTTAATAAAATTCGTATATCAATAGGATTTGAGTATATTTGCAGCCCCAAAATGAGTCGGATTTACCAATTGGCTTGTTTGGTTATTAATAAGAATTACAACATTAAATTTATATAAGATGAAAAAAGATATTCATCCAAGTGAGTACAGATTAGCAGTGTTTAAAGATATGACCACTGAAGATACTTTTTTAGGTAAAACAACTACCAATACTGCGGATACAATTGTATGGGAAGATGGTACTGAGTATCCGCTAATTAAATTAGATATCACTGATAAATCTCATCCTTTCTACACCGGGAAAATTCAATTCGTTGATACGGCAGGTAGAATTGACAAGTTTAAGAACAAATACGGGAAATTTGCGAAGAAATAAGCGAAACCGTCCAAACTATTTAAAAGCTCCTTTCGAAAGAATGGAGCTTTTTTTATGCTTAATAAATTGATGGTATTTGATTAATTTTTTACATTTCATACCTATTTAGAATACTACATTTGAAAAAAAATAAAATCCATGAACATTATTTTATTCGATGGGGAATTTAGATCGCAATTATTACCTCTTACTTATACGCGTCCAGTAGGGAATCTTCGAATTGGGATATTAACTATAAATGAAAAATGGGAAAGTACCTTATCGGCTAAGGTGTCCTTTAAAACAGAAGATTATTTATCAGTGAAGTTTCCATTAAATGTGGGGCTAGATAATTTCATGATACTCGGTGGACTCTGCCCCAATGGAACAATTGAAAACAAGATCAAGAATTTAGAGGTTGGAGAAAGAATAGTATTAGGTACGAAGATCATTGCCGCTAGAATTAAAAAAGAAGATGTAACAGATTTTTTTAACGATGATTTTGAATTTTCAAATACCATAGAGTATTCAGATCCTGTATTGATAATAGAACACCCTTGGGACTTATTTGCGAAAAATGCAGAGGCCATGGAAATAGATTTTGAGTTAGTGACTAAAGGGCGAGAATCTCTTCCTATTTCGGATTCCAATACTTTAATAGGTACGCGTGTTTTTTTAGAAGAAGGGGCAAAGGTGGAAGGAGCTATTTTGAATTCTACTACCGGTCCTATTTATGTGGGTAAACACGCAGAAATTATGGAAGGTTGTTTGGTAAGAGGTGGTTTATCTCTTGGCGAGCACGCTGGTTTGAAAATGGGGGCTAAAATATATGGTGCCACAACGATTGGTCCTCATAGTAAGGCAGGTGGAGAAGTTAATAATTCTATTATTTATGGCTTTTCTAATAAAGGGCATGATGGCTTTATTGGAAATACAGTTATTGGCGAATGGTGCAACCTAGGCGCAGATACAAATACCTCGAATCTTAAAAATAATTACGCGAAAGTTAGATTATGGGATTATGATACGGGAAGGTTTGCAGATACAGGGCTTCAGTTTTGTGGTTTGATTATGGGCGATCACGCAAAAACAGGTATTAATACCATGTTTAATACAGGTACTGTGGTGGGTGTAAGTGCTAATGTTTTTGGTAGTGGGTTTCCGAGAAATTTTATTCCTTCTTTTACTTGGGGCGGTGCAGCAGGTATGATTGAATTTAGGTATGCCAAATCTGCAGAAGTCGCGCAAGCCATGATGGGAAGAAGAGGTTTGTCTTATGATGAGGTGGAAGAAGGGATTATTAAAACGGTATTTGACAAAACTGCCATATATCGTAAGAACTTAAAATAAGTCGGACATAATTTCCGAAAATTTTAACTCAGTCCATTTGGCATTACAATTGATTTGCTCATTTAGATTTTGGTAGGGAAATACTACTAACCATTGAAAAGACCATACGCATGAATTTAGATATATTAGGATTAAGTGGTGTAATTGATCAAGAAACTGAATTTATTCCTTTGTTTTCAAAAGATGATGAAAATAAAATGAATAATGAAGAGGTTCCAGATTCCTTACCCGTTTTACCATTAAGAAATAATGTTTTATTCCCAGGAGTTGTAATTCCAATTACGGTAGGTAGAGATATGTCCCTCAAATTAATTGAGGATGTAATGCAAACCACGAAAACAATTGGTGTTGTTGCTCAAAAAGATCCAAAAACCGAAAATCCAACCGGTGAAGATTTAAACGAAGTTGGGACGGTAGCGCGAATCATTAAGATGTTGAAAATGCCAGATGGCAGTAAAACAGTAATTATTCAAGGGCAAAGAAGATTTAAGATAGAAAGTTTAATTCAATCGGAGCCATACTTTATTGCTCAGGTGTCGGCCTTACCTACTGAAAAAAACGGGGAAGATCAAAGATTTGAGGCATTAATAGATTCGGTAAAAGACTTGGCTAATAAAATAATTAGTGAATCGCCAAATATACCGTCTGAAGCTTCGGTAGCCATAAAAAACATTGAAAGCCCCTCTTTTTTAATAAACTTTATAGCCAGTAATTTAGATCGGCCAGTTGAGGTAAAGCAAGACTTACTATCTACCTTAGATTTAGTTAAAAGAGCGGAGAGATTGTTAGAAATCCTTACTGAAGAGCATCAGATTTTAGAACTCAAAAATGATATTCAAAGTAAGGTTAAGGTTGATTTAGATAAACAACAAAGAGAGTATTTTCTAAACCAACAAATGCGTCAAATTCAAGAAGAACTTGGCGGAAATCCGGTAGATCAGGAATTACAAGAGTTTAAGAAAAGAGCAAAGACTAAGAAGTTTCCTAAAAATGTTAAAGAAACGTTTGAAAAGGAATTATCTAAGTTGGAAAGGTTAAACCCTTCTGGTGTGGAGTATTCTGTTCAGGCTAATTATATAGATACTATTTTAGAATTGCCTTGGGGAGAATTCACGGAAGATAATTTTGATTTAAAACGAGCGACTAAAGTTTTGGATAAAGATCATTTCGGTTTAGAAAAAGTGAAGGAGAGAATATTAGAGCATTTGGCTGTTTTAAAAATAAAAAAAGACATGAAGGCTCCTATTCTTTGTTTGGCTGGCCCTCCGGGAGTTGGTAAAACATCTTTGGGAAAGAGCATTGCGGAAGCACTAGGCAGAAACTATGTGCGTATGTCTTTGGGTGGTTTAAGAGATGAAGCCGAAATTCGAGGCCATCGTAAAACATATATTGGTGCCATGCCAGGTCGTGTAATTCAAAGTTTAAAGAAAGCAGGTTCTTCTAATCCGGTATTTATTTTAGATGAAATTGATAAAGTAGGACATGGGGCACATGGTGATCCATCATCGGCTTTATTAGAAGTTTTAGATCCGGAGCAAAACTCCACATTCTATGATAATTTTGTAGAAATGGACTATGATCTTTCCAAGGTTTTGTTTGTGGCAACAGCCAATAATTTGGGAGCCATCCAACCTGCATTAAGAGATCGATTAGAGATTATTGAGGTCAGCGGGTATACCGTAGAAGAAAAATCTCAAATTGCTAAGAAGCACCTTATTCCTAGACAATTAAAGGAACATGGTATTACTAAAGAACAATTTCAAGCGCCAAATAAAACGGTAGTGAAGTTGGTGGAGGAATATACGAGAGAATCTGGGGTTAGAAATTTAGAAAAGAGAATTACTAAATTAATTCGACAAACGGCTAAACATCTTGCTTTAGAAGAAGAGTACGAAACAGAAGTGAAACCAGAGCAATTAAAGGATATTATTGGTCCTGGGCATGCCCGTAATAAATATGAAGGGAATGATATTGCCGGAGTAGTAACTGGTTTAGCTTGGACATCTGTTGGTGGGGATATTCTATTTATTGAAACATCTATTACACCAGGTAAAGGTCTGATTACCCTAACAGGTCAGTTAGGTAGTGTGATGAAAGAGTCGGCTACGGTAGCCATGCAGTATTTGAAAGCGCACGCTGCTGATTTAGGATTAGATGCGGGGGTATTTGATAAATGGAATGTGCATTTACACGTTCCTGCCGGTGCTATTCCAAAAGATGGTCCATCTGCTGGTATTACCATTTTCACTGCATTAGCTTCCTTGTTTACGCAAAGAAAGGTGAGAAACAAAATGGCCATGACAGGTGAGATTACTTTAAGGGGTAAAGTTTTACCCGTAGGTGGAATCAAAGAAAAAATTCTTGCCGCAAAACGGGCGAACATTACTACTATCATTTTATGCGAAGATAACCGTCAGGATATTGAAGAAATTGATGACAAGTATTTGAAAGGTTTGACGTTCCATTATGTATCTGAAATGAAACAAGTCATGGATTGTGCATTGCTAAATACGAAGGTTAAAAACCCAATTCAAATTTTGAAAAAGGAAGAACCCAAAGAAGTGAAAAAGTAAAATGGCTGAGGTGGTATGAAATAATTGAAAAGCGAAAAAGGAAACTTTTTCGCTTTTCTTATGTTTTAGAATTTTAAAATAATTTTTTTAGTATTTGAATTAGTTCATCATACATGGCTTCCGTAACATCTAAATGAGTAACCATTCGAAGTTTTCCTTTTCCCATATTGGAAATCAAAACACCTTGATCTTCTAGTTTCTGGGTTATTAAAGAGTCTTCAAAACCTATTTGAGGCTCAAAAATTACAATATTTGTTTGAGCAGGTATTACCGACTTCACCCAAGAAAGCTCTAGTAAGGTTTTTTCAATTGCTTTAGCGTTTTTATGATCATCCGCTAATCGGTCTACATGGTTATCTAATGCGTATATTCCTGCAGCGGCTAAAAATCCAGCTTGACGCATTCCGCCACCAAAAACCTTTCGGTATCGTAAGCCCATATGAATATCTTTTTTAGACCCGAGTAGAACAGAACCAATTGGGGCGCCTAAACCTTTAGATAAACAAATAGAAATGGTATCGAATATTGAACCATAGTCTATTGGAGATTGGTTTCGTGCAACCAAAGCATTAAACAACCGTGCCCCATCTAAATGAAAGTCTAACCCGTTAGAGTCACAAATATTTTTAATCTCAATTAACGGATCTAAATCCCATGTTGTTCCGCCCCCTTTGTTACACGTGTTTTCTACAGAAATCATTCGTGAAATGGGTTTATGAATATCATCTGGGTATATGAAATATGCCGCTTCTTGAGCGGTGAATTGTCCGGAAGAGCTAGGTATAAGGCTAGTGGAACAGCCGGCATTTATACCGATTCCGCCCCCTTCATATTGGTATATGTGGGAGTAAGAATCACAAATAATATCCTCTCCTGGTTGCGTATGTACTTTTATCGCAATTTGATTAGACATGGTACCGGAAGGCACGAACAGTCCTGCTTCCATACCAAACATATGGGCTATCTTTTCTTCTAGCTCGTTTACCGTTGGATCTTCTCCAAAAACATCATCTCCAAGTTTAGCTGAAAACATGGCTTCTTTCATTCCCTCAGTTGGTTTGGTTACCGTGTCACTTCTAAGGTCGATAATTTGATTTTTCATAGTACCATTTTTGATTTACGAATTTACTTTTTTAGGTTTAAATAACAGGGGTTGATAGGTAATTATGCTAATTGGATTTGGGTAATTGATTTACAAACAATTAGAGGTGAATTAGTTCATTTATGATTAACCTCTAATTAATCTGTATTATCCGTTTTTAAATGTACTTTTGCGGCTCAAAATTTAAAGAATGCAATCAATAAGAAACATAGCAATTATTGCTCACGTAGATCACGGGAAAACGACTTTGATGGATAAAATCATCCATGAGTGTCAAGCAATGGGAGATCACAAGGAAACTGGTGACTTAATCATGGATAATAATGACCTTGAGCGTGAGCGTGGTATTACCATCGTTTCAAAGAACGTTTCGGTGAATTATCAAGATGTAAAAATCAATTTAATTGATACCCCTGGTCACGCGGATTTTGGTGGTGAAGTAGAGCGTGTTTTAAAAATGGCTGATGGTGTTTTACTATTAGTAGATGCATTTGAAGGGGCAATGCCTCAAACTCGTTTTGTATTAAGTAAGGCGTTAGAATTAGGTTTGAAACCGATTGTTGTTGTCAACAAGGTAGATAAAGAAAACTGTACTCCTGATTTAGTTCACGAACAAGTTTTTGATTTAATGTTCAATTTAGATGCGACAGAAGATCAATTAGATTTCACTACACTATACGGTTCATCTAAGATGGGTTGGATGAGTACTGATCATGCTGACAAAACAGATAATATTCGTCCGCTATTAGACGCTATTATTAATGTGATTCCGGAATCTCCTTACAGATTAGGAACTCCTCAAATGCAAATTACATCTTTAGATTTCTCTTCATTTGTAGGTCGTATTGCTATCGGACGTGTATTCCGTGGTGACTTAGAAGAAGGTAAAGATTACATGTTGTGTAAGAAAGACGGGGTCAGAAAAAAAGTAAGAATTAAAGAGTTACAAGAGTTTGTTGGTTTAGGGAAAGCTAAAGTTAGTAAAATTCGTTCTGGTGATATTTGTGCTGTTGTAGGTGTAGATGGATTTGAGATTGGTGATACTATCGCTGACTTAAATGAACCAGAAGAATTGAAACGTCTTTCTATTGATGAGCCAACTATGAGTATGTTGTTTACGATTAACAACTCTCCATTTTTTGGTAAAGAAGGTAAGTTTGTTACTTCTCGTCACTTACGTGACCGTTTATACAAGGAAACTGAAAAGAACCTTGCTTTACGAGTAGAAGATACTGATACAGAGGATAAATTTACTGTGTTTGGTAGAGGCGTGCTGCATTTATCAGTGCTTATTGAAACCATGCGTAGAGAAGGGTATGAATTACAGGTAGGAAAACCACAGGTAATTATCAAGGAAATTGATGGTGTTAAATGTGAACCTTACGAAATCATGGTAATTGATGTACCAGAAGAATCGTCTAGTAAAGCAATTAATTTAGTGACCCAACGTAAAGGTGACTTGATGATTATGGAGCCTAAAGGTGATTTACAACATCTGGAGTTTTATATTCCATCAAGAGGTATTATTGGGTTAAGAAACCAAATGCTTACTGCGACTTCAGGACAAGCTATTATGACGCACCGTTTCAAGGAGTTTGCGCCTCACAAAGGAGCTATTTCTACGAGTAATAAAGGAGCTATTGTTTCTATGGAGCAGGGTGCGTGTACCGGGTTTGCATTAAATAAATTACAGGATAGAGGAATTTTCTTTGTAGAGCCAGGTGACGTGATCTATAAAGGTCAGGTTGTAGGTGAACACTCCAGAGAGAATGATTTAGAAATTAACTTAGTTAAAGGAAAGCAATTAACAAACATGCGTAAATCAGGTACAGATGACGCGATGAAAATTGCACCAAAAACTAATTTCTCTTTAGAAGAATCAATGGAATATATCAAGGATAATGAATATCTTGAGGTTACTCCACAAAGTTTGAGAATGAGAAAAATCGGTTAAACCGAATACAAATCATATAAAAAAACCGATGAAGTAATTCATCGGTTTTTTTTATGTCTTAACTTTTTTATTTTCTAGAGTAAACTAATAGTCTTTTTGATTCTGCAGATTTATTATAGGTCACATATAATTGACCAATAGATTGATCACATGCTAAAAACATTTCTCCATTCCTATTGTTCATTTTGGGCCAGCCGCTAAACTCAAACTGTTTGACTTCTTGTGAAGTGTGAATAAGTTGATCACAGCTGTATGTTGTGAATATTAATGGCGGAATAAATGAGCCAAGTATATTTCGTTCATTACCTGAGCAGATAGCATTACCCTCGTTTATGCGGAGGGTTAAATCCTTACCATAGTGAAGCATATTATCCTTTTCGCAGTTGTTGGTAGTACTCCATATCGAGAGCCATTGCTTGGTTCCTGTGTTTGGTCTAGTGTACTCCGTAAGAATATTGGTTAACTCCCAATTTGTATTGGCTAAAAGGCCCATGTTATTGTGTTCAATGGTTTCTCTATATTCATTGTCTTGTGGCAAACTAATTTGTGGATAGATGCCTTTTTCAACATCTCTGATATTCCAATTAGTAGTATCAAGCTTTTCTATAAAGATGAAGTAATCTCCAGATTCGTAGGTTGTAGAACTTTCAAATTTACCAACTAGGTTAGTTGACATGGTGGTGACTACATTATGGCCCGTCAACCAGTCCTGAGGTGTTTCAAATACTTTGACTATTGCATTTATAACGGGACGCTGCTCATTGTCCAATACGGTGCCAGTGAATGAATGTAATTCGGTCTTGGAACAGGCAGTTATGAAAAAGATAGATAAAAAAAAGAGGAAGATGCTAAATAATCCTTGAGTTACGTGATATTTCATAGTAGTGTGTTTGGTGACACGAATCTACTGTTAACGCAACGAACCTAAAGAAAGTGGTAAATCAAAATGTACAACTATTTAGTCAATTTCATAGTTGTTTAGGGAAATATAGAAACTGTTTAATTATTAAGTCAGGTAAATAGCAGTCTGAAGATTAATGTAGACCTATTGCCTAGAATAGACTTCTAAATTTTTAAGTCCGTTACCGTCTTCAAATAAAATGAAAACCTGACCAATAGAAGGGTTGCAAGCGAAATACATCTTGGCATTACGTGCTTCCATTTCTGGCCAACCCGAATACTCAAATTCTTTTACAGCAGTAGCAGTGTTAGGGAGGTCTTCACAGCTATTTTGGCTAAATATTATAGGTGGTATAAAAGTTCCAATAATATTTCTTTCCTTGTTTCTACATACATAATTTCCTTCCGAAATTCGTAAAGACATATCCTTATTAAATACGAGTTCATTGTCTCTTCTGCAATTATTAATACTGGTCCAAATTGATTGCCACTCGGTAGCGGTAGCTCCTGGTTTTGTGTATTCTTTGTGTACATTACTTAGAACCCAAGAAGTACTAGCCATTACAGACATATTATTGTAATCAATAATATGGGTTTTACCTTTGTCCTCTGGAGCATTAATAATAGGGTAGTTACCTTGTTCTACTGCTCTGATTTCCCAGTTACTAGTGTCGTATTTCTCAATGAAAATAAAATAGTCTCCCGGTTCGTAAATAGCTGCACTTTCAAAATAACCACCGGCATCAGTAGTCATTTTAGCAACCACGTTATGACCGGTTAACCAGTCTTCTGCTGTGCGATATACTTCAATACTCGCTGCTGAAACTATTTTGTTTTCCGCATTAACAACATTACCCGTAAAAGCGACTAAATTATCGTTCTTTTTACAACTTGATATTCCAATGATGCTCAGTAGCATTATTGCAGTAAAAAATAGTTTAAAAGAAGGAATGGTTTTCATTTTTCAAACATAGAAAGAGCATACCCAAATTAAAAGCTTTTCATCACTCCATTTTAACAATTACCCCATTTATTTTAATTATTTGGTCAAACCGGAGGATTTGCTCCTGTTTAGCCAATTGAGGACATCATATTGTAACCTTGGAATTGGTCGTTTTATTGTATGGTTGTATAGTAGGTCTTTGAGGGAAGTTCACTGTTTTAGATTTATGACAAGTATTCAAATTATTATTTTGCTTGGGCAACTTATCTTTACCAAATACCATCATGAATTTAGAATCTGAATTGGAGAATGACCGATAGTGAATTAGTAAAGGCTTGTCTAGAAAATAATGCTCGTGCTCAAAAAGCTTTATTCGAAACGTACTCTCCAAAATTTATGGGGGTATGTTTGCGTTATGCTCAGAATCAAGATGAAGCAAACGATATGCTTCAAGATGGATTCATAAAGATCTTTCAAAAACTGAAGTCTTACAGTGGCTCCGGCTCATTTGGCGGGTGGATGCATAGAACGATTGTAAATACATGCTTAGATACGTTACGAAAGAATAAAAAGTTCAAATTTAGTGTAGAGATTGAGCATGCGGAGGGTCAGGTTTTTACAAGTGATACGGCCCTATCGGATATAAGAACGAAAGAACTCATGCAATTAGTTCAACGATTACCTGATGGTTATCGAGTAGTTTTTAACATGTTTGCTATTGAAGGTTATGGTCATAAAGAAATAGCTGAAAAACTGGGGGTGACAGAAAACACTTCCAAATCACAATACAGAAAAGCCAGGTTTTGGTTACAGAAAGAATTAATAGAATTAGATAAAATTATTGAATAAAGTGGAAGATAAGGATCATATAAAGGAGATATTTAAAGAACGATTCGATTCCTTTGAGTCTCCTGTAGACCCAAAGATTTGGTCAAGTATAGAGTCTCAAATAGGGGCTGGTACTTCTGCAACATGGGTTTCTGGAGTATCTAACAATATTCTCTCCGCTGTTGCTGCAGTTGCTATGGCTGCTGCTGTAAGTAGTTTCATGTATGTTCATGTATCTGAGGTAACGGATAAAGAGGTATTTATAGAGATACTGCCCATGGTGGAAGATGAAAAATTAGATTCTAAGGAATTGACAGGTATTATTGAAGAGTTAGTTTTAGAAAAGGATTCAAGTCAATTTATTGAACAGAGGGATATATCTGAAAGTAAGAAATTGAATCAACACCACGTAGTAAAATCCAATGTAGCCTCACCACATGAAAATACGGTTATTTTAAGAGGTGAAAGTACGGAGGAGACTATGGCTGTTTCTTCGGTGTCTGAAAGGAAAGATGAAGCAGTGTATACCAAGGAAACTTCTACAAATGTTATTTCTAAGGCTCCCGAGCATATTGTAGTGGAAGATCAGTCTAAGGCGGTCGCTTCTCCTTCTGGTGGTATAGCGCCTTTAGTGGTTGTATTTAGCGCTACTTCGAAATTATCTGAGGTAAAATGGAAGTTTGATGATGGAAGTGAAAGTTCTGAAATAAATCCGGTGCACCAGTTTGAAGAGCCGGGAATTTATTTTGTGACTATGCTAGCGAAACTAGCAGACGGGTCGGTGATTATGGATAAAGCGGTAATTGAAGTAAAGGCTCCAATTATTAACAATTCTAAACCGGTACGGGAGTCGTCAGTATTCATTCCTAATATTATCACTCCAAATGGAGATGGTGAAAATGATGAATTGATTGTTGTTTCTGAAGGGATTCATTCGTATTCCATCTCAATTTATTCGGTTAATGGGAAATTAGTATTCCAAAACGATAATCCAGAAATTAATTGGGACGGTAAAGATTTAAACGGTTTACGAGTAGAAGACGGAACGTACTACTATTTAATTAATGCTCTTGGAGATGATCAAAAGGTCTATACTCCAAAAGGATATCTTACAGTAAGAGGTAGTAATTAATTTAAGCCTTAAGAATACTCGGTGAGAAAATACATTTGAATGTATGTATTGGGTAATAAAAAAGGCCAGAAAGTTAACTTTCTGGCCTTTTTTTATTCTTTGATTAATCTTAAAGATTGAAAATAGAATCAGATACCTTACCACCGAATTGTATTTTCACCACTTTTAATTCCATCACTTGACCCGCGTTATCTTCAACAACAGTAGCTGGGTACATAATGCCATTTTCAGATTTGTAATCTTTATATATGGATGAACTAATCATGGGTCCTTTTGGCGTTTCTTGAGTTTTAATGGTAGAAACTTTTAATCCAGTTTTTACATCAAAGAAACTGTTTATTACTGACCCATCTGAATTTGTGACTTCCATTTTGTATACCGAAACTCCTTCAATTTCTTCAATATGAATAAGTTTGGTATTAGTAGCTGACCAACTTAACTCTTCAAATATGACCGCATCTTGTAAATAGGTAGAAACTTCTTCTGGGGTCAGGTCTTTAGATCCCATCATTCCAGAAGCTTTTCCTAAAACACCGTTTATAATAACGGATTGAAGGTTCATTTCGCCACTTTTAACGGTCATTAGCATCTTTGAGGATCCTTTGGTGACCATTCTAACTTCTAAAGGCATGCCTTGCATAGAACTTGACATCACTACATCTTGTGCCGAAATATCGGCAAGTT
>JBLFZF010000041.1:0-25677 GCA_047610145.1 Salibacteraceae bacterium
CAATGCAAGTTTCATAGATTTTTTTATATCAATTTCTTTAGAATAAGCAATTTGGCCTGTGGTAAAAGAATGATTCCTTTTGCTATCGAATAGTTAAACGAAATATTTTGTAAAACAGGTCAAAAAAAAGCCACTTATTTCTAAGTGGCTTTTTTTGAAGTGGTGCCTCCAGGAATCGAACCAGGGACACATGGATTTTCAGTCCATTGCTCTACCAACTGAGCTAAGGCACCTCCTTTCGTTGAATATTGCTGCTCAACGGGCGACAAAAGTACTCACAATTTTTAACTGACAAATAAAATATGAGAAAATATTTCTATTTAATTTCAAGTTGTAGATTTGCAGGAGATTAAGGATTATGAATTTCATATTAGATATTGGGAATACAAACGTAAAGGCGGCTATTTTTGAAAATAGCCTTCTTTTAGAAAATAAAATAGTGAGTCTTGGTGACCTTGGAAACGTTATTGATCAGTATTTATTGAAGTATATGCCCAAAAAAATAATTGTTTCTAGTGTTTCGGCTACTCAAGAGGAGTTATCGGTGTTGATTGATAATCGGGTAAAGTGGCTTTGGTTTGATAGCTCGGTGCGTTTACCTATCTCCGTAGAGTATCATTCAAAGGAAACGCTAGGTTCAGATAGACTCGCTGGATTAATGGGGGTGTATAATGAATATCCTCTAAAAAATGTGTTGGTGATTGATTCAGGAACATGTATTACCTATGATTTGCTAACCTATGATAACCGTTATTTTGGAGGGTCTATTTCCCCAGGAATTCAATTGCGTTATAAATCGTTAAATAAATTCACGAAAAACTTGCCCTTATTAGCCCATAAATCTGATCCAAACTTGATTGGACAAACAACAGCCGACTCTATGCATTCGGGTGTGGTTAAAGGGATTGAGTATGAAATGAAAGGTGTTATTTCAGCCTATAAAGAAAGGTTTGGAAACTTGGTTGTGATGTTCACAGGTGGAGACACCATAAATTTTGTCAACGAAGTAAAAAACACCACTTTTGCAGACCTAAATTTAATCCTTGTTGGGTTAAATAAAATTTTAGATTATCATTATCAAAACGCATAGGTTTTCATTCATTATTTTGATGTTGTTTTTTGTGAGTCTTAACGGATTTGCACAAAATAATATTACAAGTTCTCCATATTCACTTTTTGGAATCGGAGATCCATTGGAATTAAATAATACAATGGGGTTAAGTATGGGGGACGTAAAGTACGCCATGGATCGTCCGTTTTATTTAAATACTGCGAATCCGGCTAGCTATGCCTCTTTGAAAGCAGCCACCTTTTCGGTAGGTGCTATGCTCAACAGAACCAGGACCTTTAATGAAACTACAAGTCAAGATAATGATAACGGAAGTTTACGCTATTTCGGGCTTGGGATACCATTAAACAAGAAAATGGGTATGTCATTGGGAGCTCGACCATACACTTCTTTTGGATATGGAATTCAACTGGAATCTCCAGATCAGAATCAAGGAGGATTGTATAGTAGATACGAAGGTCAAGGAGGAATGAGTATCGCTCACGCGGGTTTAGGATATAACATACTTTCGGATAGCATAAGTGACCTTTCGTTTGGTATTAACGCCAATTATTACTTCGGTAATAAAGAGCAGCTAGCCATCAATAATTTAGAAAGGGTTCCCGGAGCACTAAATTCCGCTTTTATTGATTCGTATGTAACGGGTGATTTTGCTTTTGATTTAGGATTACTCTATAAGTTGAACCTGAAAAACCTTTTTAACAATAAGGGACCGGTTGAAAGTACGCTGACATTTGGAGGTACATACGCCTTAGCCAATCATTTAAAAACAAGATTTGAATCGTTTGCCGGTTCTTATTATTACAACGGACAAAGAGCTTTTGTAATCACAGATACCCTGCGCTACTCTCAAGACACAACCTCTATTTATTTGCCCCAAAGGATTGGACTGGGTATTAATTATCAAATTTTTAATAGAGAAAGCAAGAACCTTTGGATCATAGAGGCGGATTACGAACATTACGGATGGAGCGGTCTTTTACTGAACGGTGTAAACCCTGGCTTAACAAATTCTAATCAATTTAGTTTTGGTGTGCAGTTTGTACCAAACTCTATAGCGAGTAGAGGGTTGTTTAAAATGCTTAGATACAGAGTTGGAGCAAAATATAAGTCCACTAGAATTAATTTAGCTGGAGTTCCCATCGAGGATTATTCTGGTTCCATGGGTTTTGGCATACCTCTTGTTAAGTCTAAATCAATCTATCCATCTTCTTCAACAATTGACTTGGGTGTAACTGTCGGAAATAGAGGAACTGTCGATGGAGGGTTAATAAGAGAGCAATATACAAATATTTATATCGGATTATCATTCTCACCAAATTACTGGGATAGATGGTTCAAAAAACGAAAAATTCACTAACATCATGAAAAATCAACTGTTTACAATCGCATTAGTTTTCCTTGCTATGGCTTCTTTTGGTCAAAAATACGGGGCAACTCCTGAAGATAGTTTAACATGTTTGGAGAACTCTTCGTTATATAAGGAGTTTTATAAACAAAAAAATTACATTGATGCCCGTGGCCCTTGGATGAAAGCCGTAATGGTTTGTCCCAAGTCGTCAAAAAACTTGTATATAAAAGGGGCGTCTATGTACAAGAAATTTATCGTTATTGAAAAAGACGCAGGTAAGAAATTATTGTTGGTGGATACCCTTATGTGGATTTACGATCAAAGAATTATTAACTATGGTCAAAAAGGAAATGTTTTAGGAAGAAAAGGAGTGGATTTAGCACGTTACGATAAATCTAAAACAAAAGAAGCGTATGATTTGTTAGCAGAGTCTTTTACCTTAGAAGGTAACAAGTCTCAAAAAGCAGCTATTACTACGTATTACCAGTTAGCAGAGAAATTGGTTAAATCAGAAGAAATTGAAAAGACTGTTTTATTTGATTTATTTCCTAAGCTTCAAGCAGTAGTGGTATACAATTTAGGGAAAGCAAAAAGTGATAGTGATAAGTCTAAATGGTTTCAGGTAGCAGCTATTTTAGAGCAAATATTCTCAAAATATGCAGGATGTGCAGAATTAGTAGAAATTTACACTCCTAAATATGATGCTAATCCTAAAGATACATCAGTATTGATTCAGATAATTGCATTTTTTGAAAAGAGTGATTGTACTAGTGATCCTTTATTCCTAAAAGCTTCTATGTCTTTAGATGCGGTGAAGCCTTCTTCAATTTCTAAATTTGGTATCGGAAGATCATTACTGAAGAAAGAACGTTTTTCGGAAGCTATTGGATACTTTAAAGAATCAGCAGAGCTTGCAGGAACGAAAGAAGGGAAAATCAACAGCTATAAATATATTGCTTTAACGCAATTAAGTTTGAAGCAATATGCAAGCGTGAAGTCATATGCTTTGAAGATGATTACTCTAAATCCAAACAGTGCTGATGCATATATGATTTTGGGTGATGCTTATTTATATGGGTCAAGAACAGTAGGTGAAAACCCATGTGAACAAGCTGGTGGATATTGGGCAGCTCCTTCAAAATATGCGAAAGCAAAATCTTTAGATGCTTCTTTAGTAGATAAGATAAATAAGAAAATTGCTTCTTGCAAAGCGCAATGGCCTAAAAAAGCAGATTGTTTTTTCTATAATATTGTCGAAGGACAAGCATACCACGTAGGTGGTTGGATTAACGAAGATGTTACGGTTCACACTAATTAAGATGAAAAAAAGTAACAAAGTCCTTAGTGCATATGTGCTAAGGACTTTTGTGTTTATAGCTATGTCATTGCATTTATTAGGCTGTGGAGGTAACTCCATGGATGAAATTGAGCAACTAAGGGTAGATGAAGGGCTTTTACCCATATCAACCAGTCGAAATATTAGATTAATTCTGTCGGACTCAGGAGAAGTTAAAATTGTGATGACGGCTCCTTTGATAGAACGCTTTGCGGAGAAAGAAGAAGATCCATATAACCTACTCAATCAAGGGATGGAAGTCGTTTTTCTCGATAGCTTAGGTAATTTGGAAGCCAATGTAACAAGTGAGCATGCGATTCATTATCCTGAAAAAAACATTTTAGTATTAACCAAAAATGTGGTAGTCAATAACATGGATGGGGATAAGTTGAATAGCGAATATCTAATTTGGAACTCTAAAACAAAAAAGATTACCTCTAATGATTTCGTTAAAATAACCACAGGAGATGGAATTATGTATGGAGACGGGTTTGAAGCTGATCAAGATTTTACAAATTACCGAATAAAAAATAGTAAAGGAATAATTTCTGTCGAAGATGAAGGTTTATAATAGAATAATGGAAATTTTCTGGTTGATTGGAGGGATCACTCTTTTGGGGTTGGCCACCTACCTGTATTTTTCGGAGTCAGAGTATGAGAAGTTAAGATACCTTTATCTAGCGGGTTCAATGGCTGTTTTCCTTTCTGTATTCAGAATGGTTTATAGAAAATATTTGAATGATAACTCAGATACTAAAAACTAATTATAATTGCTTAATTTTGAATAGGTAATAAACTTCATGGAAAGCGATCCGTTTCTGATTATTCTTCTGTCTTTAATTTTTTCAGCCTTTTTTTCGGGGATTGAAATTGCTTTTATTTCTGCCAATAAATTAAAAATTGAGGTGGATAAAAATAAAGGGATGTATGCCTTTCTGTTTTTTTCTAAGCTATTAAAAAAACCATCCCGGTTTATTACCGCTATGCTGCTGGGTAATAATGTTTCATTAGTTCTGTATGGTTTAGCCATGAGCTCCTTGTTAACCCCCTTTATTAGCGCATTTGTTCAAAATGGGGCATTGGTATTATTTATTCAAACCATATTTTCTACGTTGGTTATTTTGGTGCTAGCGGAGTTCCTTCCTAAGGTAGTTTTTAGTCAAAACCCAAACAAGAGTCTCAAGATTTTTGCCCTACCCGTTTTTATGACCTATTATATTTTTTATCCATTTGTTACATTTATTAATTGGTGTAGTAATTTTATATTTAAATACCTGCTTCGAATAAAGGTTTCTGAAGAAAAACTCCAATACGGATTAGTGGATCTAAACCATTATTTAAAAGAAATATCGGCAGGAAACTTAATGGAGGAAGAGTTGGATAATGAAATTCAAATAATGCAAAACGTTCTGGAGTTTAACTCGGTGAAAGCAAGAGAATGCATGGTTCCAAGAAATGAGTTAGTTGCAGTGGAAATTCATGATGAGGTAGATCAGCTGTTAAATAAGTTCTTGAACTCTGGGCATTCTAAAATTTTGGTGTACCGTGGAACTATTGATAGAATTATTGGTTTTGTGCACTCAAGCGACCTCTTCGGAAAACCTACGGCAATAAAATATGTGTTGAGACCAATTACCTTGGTACCTGAAACAATGGCGGCCGATGATGTCATGTCTTTGTTTATTAAAAAAAGACAAAGTATGGCAGTTGTTGTAGATGAATTTGGGGGTACTGCTGGTATTTTAACGTTGGAAGATATCGTAGAGGAAATTTTCGGGGAGATTGAAGATG
This sequence comes from Salibacteraceae bacterium, assembly GCA_047610145.1. Lineage (GTDB taxonomy): Bacteria > Bacteroidota > Bacteroidia > Flavobacteriales_G > Salibacteraceae > CAJXZP01. The sequence continues at coordinate 5,548 of JBLFZF010000041.1, forward strand.
AACATGATAAAGAAATCGGATGGAAAGAGAGTAAGGTTTCTGATACAGAATTCATCTTTAGTTCCAGATTGGAGATTGACTATCTTAACGAAGAGTATGACTTAAGTCTACCAAAAACAGATAATTACGAGACTTTAGCAGGTTTGATTATTGAGTATGTGCAATCTATTCCTGAAAAGGGAGATAAAGTAATAATCCATAATTTTGAATTTGATATTTTATCCGTATTCGATAATAAGATTAACGAGGTGAAAATGACCATTCAATCAGCGAATTAAGAAGGTAATAATTAGTCTCTTAAATAAATAGAATTATTATATTCGCAGCCCAACAACAAATAGGAAATACAATGGCTGCAATTGGATCAATCAGAAAACACTCAGGACTTCTCATAGGAATTATTGGAAGTGCAATGCTTTTATTCGTTTTAGGAGGTGCTTTAGAATCTAGTAGTACTCTTTTTAACGGACCAAATAATGAAATAGGTGAGATTAATGGTAATAAGGTATCTTATCAAGACTTTGAAATGAAAGTAGCGGAGTTAGAAGCTAACTCAAGAGCTGGATTAACCGAACAACAGCGTCAGCAAATGCGCGAGCAGGTTTGGAATGATATGTTGAAAGATCAAATTCTCGGAGAAGAATATAGTGCACTAGGTATTAGTGTTACAGATGATGAATTGTTAGATATTATTAAGAATGATAAAGATAATCAATCATTAAAACAATACTTTTCAGATCCTCAAAGTGGTCAAATTGCAGGAAGTTATGCTAATCCAGATGGTTCCCTCAACGGAGCTGCGGTTATTTCATACTTGAAACAAGCCGTTTATTCAGATGGAGAAGGTTCTGCAGAAGCTTTATCTTCTTGGTTGAATTTTCAAGAGAATTATTTACGTAAGCCTGCGGCTGACGAAAAATACGCAACTTTGATTTCTAAAAGTATTTATGTAACAGACATAGAACTGGAAAGAAACCAACAGGACCAGGCAAGTAAAATCTCTTTCAGTTATGTATCTTCTTTTTATAATGATACTCCCGATGAAAAAGTAGAGGTTTCTGATGCCGATATGAAATCATATTACAAAGCACATAAAGGGGAACCTCAATTTGAGCAAAGGGAACTAACAAGTTCAATGACTTTGGTGACTTTTGAAGTGGTTGCGTCTCAAGAAGATAAAGAGGCGTTACAAATGGAATTAGCTGACTTAAAAGGAGCTTTTGAAGCTGCTAATTCAGACACATTGTTTGTTAATGAAAATGCAGATACACCATTCAACATCAAATGGCATGCAAAAGGAATGTTTCCTCCAGCGCAAGATACGACTGTTGTAAATAGCAACATTGGTTCTGTAGTAGGTCCGTTTTTGAACGTGAATAAATTTGAAATGGTTAAAATTGTGGATAAGCAAATGCGTCCAGATTCAGCTATGGCTAGTCACATTCTAATTCAATCAACAACCGGTGACCTAACCGCAGCTAAAATATCAATTGATAGTCTGAAAGCTTTGATTGAAGGAGGCGCAGACTTTGCTGAATTAGCTATTAAGAATTCAGCAGATCAAGGGTCTGCTGTTAAAGGGGGTGATTTAGGTTGGTTTGTAGAAGGCCAAATGGTTCCTGAATTTAACGATGCCTGTTTTGAAGGTGAAGTTGGTGATCTTTCTGTGGTGACTACGCAATTTGGAGTGCACCTCATTAAGGTAACGGATCAAACGGAACTGCAATCTAAGGTTTTAGTGGCTATACTTGATAACCAAGTAGAGCCGAGTCAAGCATCTTACGAAGTTGCTTATAATGAAGCGAGTACATTTGCAATTACAAATAACACGGCAGATAAGTTTTCAGAAGCTTCAATTGTTTTAAATCCATTGGAAGCTCCGAATTTAAAGCCGGGTGATATGACTATCCTTGGAAGACCTAATACCAGAGAGGTTGTTCGTTGGGTATTTGAGTCGGAAGTAGGTGATGTATCTGAAGTTTTTGAAATTGCGAACCAATTTATCGTAGGAGTAGTGACAGATGTTCGTCAAAAAGGTATTCTTCCTTTTGATATGGTTAAGGACCAAGTGCGTGAAGCCGTTCTTAATAAAAAGAAAGCAGAATTAATTAAAGGGAACATGATTGGAGCTACAATTGAAGAAGTTGCAGCCGCAATGGGATCAAGTGTTCAACCAGCCAACGATGTAGCGTTTAGTTCTTTTAGTATTCCTGGTTTAGGAAATGAGCAAAAATTGTTAGGTATGGCTTTTAGTTTGAAGGCGGGTGAGATGTCTAAAGTTATTGAGGGGGATAGAGGAGTGTATGTTTTAAGAGTAGATTCTAAAAATGTACCTGCTGAAGTTGAGGTTTTGGATGGTACACGTCAAGGTTTAATGGCGGCATTTTCTAGCAGAGCTAACTATGAGCCATTTAATGCGCTAAAGAACAACGCCAGTATTACAGATAATCGTTACACGTTCTTCTAAATTAAATAAAATTATTAAAGCCGTAATTCAACTGAATTGCGGCTTTTTTTATGTCTAATTTTTTAGAACTAAAAAGGGGTATACAGACGGTAATTATCATCAATTCCGTATGTTTACCTATTCAAAAAATACGTTATGTCGAAAAGGAATCTATTAATTGTGAGTACTTCAACGGTGCATGGTCAACCATATTTGTCGTATTTAAAGGAAGATGTTAAAAAACATTTCCTTGGGTGTACGGAAATTATATTTATTCCATTTGCCAGACCAGGTGGTGTAACGTGGGATGCATATACAAAGGTGGCTAGAGATTTTTTTGCGCAATTTAATATTGAGGTAAAAGGAATACATCAATTTGATGATTCAAAAAGAGCCTTAGAAAATGCGCAAGGTGTATTTACGGGGGGAGGAAATACATTTGTATTGCTGAAGGAAATGTATGCGCAAGATCTGCTACAGGTCTTACGTAAACAGGTTGCGGATGGAATGCCATATATGGGAACAAGTGCGGGTTCAAACTTAACGGGTATGACCGTAAATAACACGAACGATATGCCCATTGTCTACCCTCCTAGTTTCGATGCTATAGGAGCTGTTCCGTTCAATATTAATCCACATTATTTAGATCCTGACCCTAATTCTAAACATATGGGAGAAACGCGTGAAACAAGGATTAAAGAATATTTAGTGTATAATTCTATTCCAGTAGTAGGTTTACGTGAAGGAAGTTATTTAAAGGTGTCGGGTAATTCTATATCCTTAATGGGTGATTTGAAAATGCGAATATTTGAAAATGGTAAAGCACCCTACGAAGTGGAGTCGGGATCTGATATTTCATTTTTGTTAGAGGCTAAATCTAGAATTGATTAAATCAATAGGATGAAAGTGGGAGTTTTATTATCGGGCAGTGGCGTATATGACGGTTCCGAGATTCAAGAAAGTGTTTTTAGTTTACTAGCGATAGCAGAACTAGGTGGAGAGTCCTTGTGTTTTGCGCCTGATGTAAATCAGGCGCATGTAGTGAATCATTTATCTGGAGAAGAAATGTCAGAAACTCGAAATGTATTGGTTGAATCGGCTAGGATAGCGCGCGGAGATATAGAAGATATCGTAAACATATCCAGTACCGATTTTGATGTTTTGGTGATCCCTGGTGGTTTCGGAACGGCTAAAAATCATACGACTTGGGCAGTAAATGGGCCGGATGCAGATATTAACCCAGAAGTCAAAAGACTTATTATTGAAACTGTTAAAAGTAAAACACCCATCGTTGCGCTGTGTATGGCGCCTACTACCGTAGCAATAGCCCTAGGTGAAATGGGGGTTTCGGCTTATTTAACCGTAGGGAGTACAAAAGAGAGATCGCCATATGATATAGCGACTATTTCAAAAGGGTTGGAGGCTACTGGCGCGAGTGTTAAATTTTGTTCCGTAAAAGAAGTCTGTATAGATAGGGAATTGAAAATTGTGAGCGCGCCATGTTATATGATGGATTCCACGGTTTTAGAAGTGAGAGGTAATGTAAAAATGGCCGTTCAGGAAGCTTTTAGTATGCTGGATTAGTCGGTGCAATAAATGGACTGCTTAATGTTAGGTAACGCAATCTCTGAAAACAGTACCCAACATGGAATTATACGTAAAATGAAGTTAACCCAGGTTAATAAATCATCAAATGGATGTTCTTCGTCTGTTTTTAAGGTGGTTAAACATATGTAAGAGCCTATATTTGTTTTATCTAAAACTACACACTATGAAAAATTTACTTATTAAGTCACTCGTATTGTCCGTATTTATGCTTGTCGGATTTAATTCTTTTTCTCAAGATAAAATCTATAAAAAGGATAATGAAATTATTACGGGTAAGATTGTAGAATTAGGAGAAGAGGTGATTAAGTATACTCAGGTTGAGACGGGTGATATCAGGCTTTCTATTTCAATTAATCTAGTTTTAAAAATCGTTTTGGAAAATGGAAAGGAAATTTCTTTTGATCCTGAGGTGATTTCTTTTGCTGATGAAACACTGGATAAAATTTATAAAAAAAATAAAGAAGTGATCATTTGTACGGTCTTTGAAATAGGAGAGGATGAAGTTAAGTACAGAGTTGAGGAAATGGGGGAAATGGTTTTTGCCATGAATAAAGATATGATTGAAAGAATCGCATTAAGAAATGGTGAGATTTTAGTCATTAAAAATAAAATGGTGAATGAAGAGCTATATGCAGACCAGAAAAAGAATATTATTAAATACGGAATGTTTTCTCATTTGTTTGAAGCAATGAGTTTTGGCTATGAGAGATCTATCAAGCCAGGAATGAGTGTAGAGGGTTCCTTAGGACTTATTGGTGTGGGTCGCGACATGAGTGGAGTTAACCCCGAAGGAGCTTATTTAAAAGCAGGTATTAAATTCATAAGAACTCCCGACTTTGTTGTTAGAGGTATGAAATACTCACATGTAATGAAAGGGGGCTATTTTCGTCCAGAAATTGCTATTTCAGGTTATACAAGGGATTTAGATATGTATGATCCTACTATTCCAGGAGGCGGAGGGTATACTTCAGAAAGATATAATATAATTGCGGCTGCGGTGTTGTTGAACTTCGGAAAGCAATGGGTGATGAATGATATATTTTCGATTGATTGGTCTGCAGGTGTTGGTTTTGGTGCTTATAATGAACCGAATAACGCAGATTACTATGAAGGAAACATAAACTATCATTACGGTTTTACAGTTGGAGGTGATATTCCTGTCGCATTTACGACTAGTTTTAAGCTAGGTATTTTGACAAAGTAAAGGCATTTTAAGACAAAAAAAAGCTCGGTTTCAGGCAAGTGTTACTAGATCTGAATGGTAGGAATTATTTAAAAAATCAAGGCGTTAATTAACACCATAGAATAATAGACGAGTTAATAGGTGGCAAAAGAAATGAATGACGATCAAAGAAAATCAGATAATGGAGTAGAAACAACTACTGTTTTCGAGACGTTGCAATTGCTTTTAAAAAAGGAGGGCTAAACCCTTTGGGACCATGATTGTCAATCACCGTTGCTTAACGGTACTTGACTTTTAAGTCCTCATCATTAAACATCATTAGGTAGTTGTTGTATCTGCTTTGTGATATTTCACCTTTTTCTAAGGCAGACTTGATCGTGCATCCTGGTTCATTTATATGGACACAATTATTGAACTTACAATCACCTAAGTAATTTTTCATTTCAATAAAGTAGTGAGCAAGGTGTTCTTTATCAATATCAATCATGCCAAAACTTCTTAATCCCGGAGAGTCAATTAAACGCGCTCCAAAGTCAGTAAAATGCATTTCAGCAAAAGTGGTGGTATGCCTGCCTTTGTCGTTATATTCAGAAATGTCGTCTACCCATAAATCTAATTCACTATCTAAGGCATTAATTAAAGAAGATTTACCTACGCCTGACTGGCCAGTGAAAAGAGTCGTTTTATCTTTCATTAACTCTTTTAACTCTTCAATACCTTTTCCGGTAATCGCGGAAGTAGCTAGCATTTTATAACCAATAGGGCCATAAATGCCAATTAATTCGTCAAATCGATCTTCTTCCTTCTCTTCGTAAATGTCTACTTTATTGAATGCTAAAATTACGGGAATACCATACGCTTCTGCCGTGGCTAAAACACGGTCTACAAAACCAAGTGGAGTTCGTGGCATAGCTACGGTGAGTACCACTACAATTTGATCAATATTGGAGGCAATAATATGTGACTCCTTACTCAAGTTTGTTGCTTTTCTGATGAGGTAATTTTTTCTAGGAATTAATTCCGTAATTACGGCTTCATCTTCTTCACTATTCAATACAATAACCTGATCACCTACGGTTATAGGATTGGTAGTACGAATACCTTTTATTCGGAACTTTCCTTTTAATCGAGCGTCAATAAACTCGCCATTATCTAGTCTTATTTCGTACCAACTTCCCGTTGATTTTGTTACATATCCTTGAGCCATGTATTGATTTCAAAATGAGGTTCAAAAGTAGGTTATCCATTTCAGTAAAAAAGCCACTTCTAATCTGTATTTTTGACGAAATCAATTTTTTCAGCATGTCGATATCAGTAAAAAACATTACCAAGATTTATGGCGAACAGAAAGCGTTAGATAACGTGTCGTTTGAAATACGGGAAGGTGAAATTGTTGGTTTTCTAGGTCCTAATGGAGCGGGTAAATCGACTATGATGAAGATTATTACCGGTTATCTGCCTCAAACCGAAGGAGCAGTGAAAGTGGTAGATTTGGAAATGGAGGATAGTGCTCTTGAATTAAAGCAACAAATTGGATATTTACCGGAGCATAACCCCTTGTATTTGGAAATGTACGTTTGGGAGTTTTTAGAATTTGTAGCAAACCTAACGGGTGTAAAGAATAAAAAGGAACGTATTGCTCAGGTAATTACGTTGGTTGGTTTAGATAAAGAACAAAATAAGGTAATTGAAAGTCTATCTAAAGGGTATCGTCAACGAGTAGGTTTAGCACACGCTATTTTACACGATCCTAAAGTTTTGATTTTGGATGAGCCAACTACCGGTTTAGATCCTAATCAAATTGTAGAAATTAGAAATTTGATTCGTGAAATTGGAAAAAACAAAACGGTCATGCTTTCTACACATATTATGCAGGAAGTAGAAGCCATTTGTAGCCGAGTTATTATCATTAATGAAGGAAGTATCGTTGCAGATAAACCTATTGAGAGTATAAATGAAGTAACCGAAGGTGTCAAAATAGTAAAGGTGCAGTTTGATAAACAGATTCAAACGGATGTTTTTGATGCGCTACCTGAAATTATTGAGGTAACCTTGGTGGGTGAAAACACCTATGAATTAAAAACTTCTGCTGCTGTAGATGTTCGGGCAAAATTATTTGCTTTGGCGGTAAAGAAACAATTAACGGTTCTTGAACTTTCATTGGTTGAGAGACAATTAGAACAGGTGTTTCATGACCTGACTCAAAAGAAATAATAAGGATATTTGATTTTGAGCCAAGCTAAATTCTCTGAAGTTGGGTTCAATTTAATTGCCCCATTTTACAATTCTTTAAAAAGTATCTTTTTATACAACAACCCCGAAAAGGTAATTGCTCACGTAATTAACCCGCTCCATTGCCATGTATCTACATTGGTTGTAGGTGGAGGTGCCGATAATACTCTTTTAGAATTGATCCGTTTAAAAAAAACAAGTCGTATATGTCATGTAGATATATCCTCTGTGATGTCTCAATTAGCGCAAAAAAGACTTGTAGAAATACATCCAATTAATGTTCAATTGGATTTTGTCATCCAACCATTTATCCAATTTGATACTTGTCGTAAATTTGAGGTGGTTATTCTCCCTTTTTATTTGGACTTATTTAAGGAGGTTGAATTGCTTGAAAATATACGGAAAGTCAAAAATTTGCTATCTCCAAACGGTAAGGTTGTCGTTATTGATTTTAATTCGAGTAACTCATTTATCCATAGAGTAAAAGTGTTTGGGTTGTATGTGTTGTTTTACCCAATTACGGGTACCTTTAGGAAAGGTATTCCAAATTACGAGAAGCATTTTCTAGCTAGTGGGTTTACTAAGATCAACCGAAAAGAGCATATAAAGAAACAATATCAAGAGCTGATTTTCACACTCAACTAAATGATAAAGAAAGTAAAACCTGAGTCATAGTAATCAATGCAAATTGAAATATCAGACTGCCTTCTAACATATATGCATTAAAAAGGGGGGCGTTATAAGTCTTGAATTTGGCGACAATATAATAGGTCCATAGACAAGATAAAATAATGGCTATTCCAATATATATAGATAATAACGGACTAAATAGAGCGTGAAGAATAGCAACGACAGCCGTGGCAAGAAGAAGAGACTTGGATAAATAAATAGACCGATCTGTGCCAATGAGTAACGGTATGGTTTTGAGCTTCCATTTTCGGTCAATTCTAAGGTCTCGTATATCAAATGGGATGGTGATTGCCAGAATAAATAGAAAACGTTGGATTCCAAATATTATAATGGTAGAGATAGCTATACTCTCGTTTAATAATAAGGGTATAGTTGAAGTAGTGAAAGTGACCACTAGAGTGATGGCGTAAATCTTAACCCCAGGAATATCTCTCAACCTTTTCCACCCGGCAGTGGTTGGAATGAAGGGAAGAGAATACGTCATAGAGATGATTCCTAACGGAATGAGAAATTGAAAAAAATGAAGCGGTAGTTGAAACGTGAAATAAACCGTTCCTAATAGCCCGAGCAGGACAGATATTTGGGCTATTTTAGGCTTTTTTGAAACCGATTTTTGAGCAGTAGAGTAGTCTAAAGGAATACTTAATCGGAGTCCAATTAAACGATGCAAGGGATATAAAAATAGCGTTGAAAAAAACAAAAAAGATACATAACCTAAATGCCAATTGAAATCACCTATTTGCATGTAGGTGGCAATAGTGATGGCTAGAATAGGTAACGGGACATAGGCATTGCTATGTGCGAACCGGAGTAAAAAAAGTCTGACTGGTTTAGGTAGTTTTAAATCGCTATTCGCAGCGGAACGAGGCTCGTTTTTTTTTGGAGGGGCTTCTTTATTTACGCCCAAACTCATGGTCATGATTACTGTTGAGTGTTCCCAATATAAGCACCAATAAGGGTGCCAATGGAACTAGAGGCTAGAGCGTAAAAAGATTTTCGTGCTCTGGCTACCTTAATATATCCCTCTTGATAGGCGGGATGAATAAGGATTTGTGAGGAGCGATTACCTGCGTTTTTCACTTTTACATTGGAGATCCCGGAACCAATAGTATAGGCTAAGGGTACACCAGCTACATAAAAACCATTATGAAGTAAATAACCAAAACTAGCACCAAATACAACTCCTCCTAAAGCGTTTAAATAAGGCTTGAAATAAAGGCGAGCATCTTGTTCTCCCAAAATGAATAAATACATTTCCTTCCGGCTAAGTGTGAGGTCTTGCTCTGTATTCTTGTTGTACAGAGTATCAAAATGGCCATCTTCATATTGTACACTAAAAAGGGTTAATGTTTCTATAATTTTTAACCGCGACTTATTCTTCTTTACTATTAAAATCTGTGTGGAAACGTCATCTGTTTCCTCTACGGTTCCAATAAGTACCTTCCCGTTTAGAAAAGTTATGGTGTCTTGTGCAGTTCCTGATAAAGAGTAACAGAAGATTACAATTATAAAAATAAGGCGTTTGGATCCCATTTCACTCAAAATTTTTGTCAAAGATAGCGTAAATCACTAGTCAAAATAGGGGTTGAATTATAGAGAATAAAAACACTGCTTTGCAGTGATAAAATAGTTTTAATCACATCGTTAAAATGTTAATTTTGGGCACTTCAAAAAATGAAGTTAATTTTTAATATCGCTTTATGGAATACAGAAATTTCACAAGACGTCATGTCGGAGTAAATGATCATAATGAGGATCAAATGCTGGATTATTTAGGATACAAAAGTGTTGATGATCTAATTGAGGATACTATACCGACTAACATTAGGTTAGATGGGCCACTTTCAGTGGGTGACAGTATGAGTGAACTAGAATATGGTAAACACATCACAGCAATAGCAGATAAGAACAAGCAGTTTCGTACGTATATTGGAATGGGTTACTACAATACAAATACCCCAGCAGTAATAAAACGGAATGTTTTTGAAAATCCAGGATGGTATACTGCTTATACTCCTTATCAAGCAGAGATTGCGCAAGGTAGATTAGAGGCTTTATTGAACTTTCAAACTATGATCGTTGATTTAACTGGTCTTCCATTAGCTAATGCGTCATTATTGGATGAGGCAACTGCAGCTTCTGAGGCTATGTTGATGTTTTATCATTTACGTTCCAGAAAAGAGGTGAAAGCTGGGGTCAATAAATTCTTTGTGGAAGAAAATATTTTTCCGCAAACGGTAGACGTTATTGTTTCTCATGCAAATGCTAGTGATATTGAGCTGGTTGTTGGAGATTATGCCACTTTTAAGGGGGATGATTCTTTCTTTGGAGCGATCGTTCAGTATCCATCGGCTACTGGAAACGTATCGAATTACAAAGACTTTGCAAAAGCAATGAATGAGGCGGAAATTAAATTAGCCGTTGTGTCTGATTTAATGGCGTTATCCATGCTGGAAGAACCTGGCTCATGGGGCGCTGATTGTGTGGTAGGTAACTCTCAACGTATGGGTGTTCCGGTAGGGTATGGAGGTCCTCATGCGGCATTTATATCAACAAAAGTGGAATATAAGAGAAATCTTCCGGGTAGAATTATTGGAATTTCTCAAGATGCAGATGGTCGTCCAGCGTATCGTATGTCGCTTCAAACACGTGAGCAACATATCAAAAGAGAAAAAGCAACGTCTAATATCTGTACTGCACAAGCACTACTTGCGGTAATGGCAAGTTTTTATGCGGTATACCATGGTCCAGACGGAATAAAGTCGATTACTTCTTTGATTCATGCAAAGGCAGTGACTCTTCATGGTGGAATTACATCTGCGGGGTACACCGCTATTAATGACTCTTTCTTTGATACGGTTTCATTTGAAGCAACGGCCGATCAAATTGCTCACATTCGTAAAAATGTGGAAGCGAAAGAAATTAATTTAAGATATTTTAAAGGTGGATTTGGCTTAAGTGCTGATGAAACAATGACTCTGCAAGATGTAAACGATGTGATTACCGCTGTTGGCGGTCAAGCAGTGGCGTTATTCTCTGCGAAATCAGCAATTCCAGCCGATTTAGAAAGAAAATCAGAGTTTTTAACGCATCCGGTGTTTAGAAGCTATCATTCGGAGACAGAAATGATGAGATACGTAAAGAAATTAGAGAATAGAGACATGTCATTGACACACTCTATGATTGCTCTAGGCTCTTGTACGATGAAATTGAATGCTGCAAGCGAAATGCTTCCTCTAAGCCACCCTGGATTCTTAAATATTCACCCTTTTGCTCCAGTGAATCAAGCACAAGGCTATATCGACTTAATAAATGAGTTAGATAAAGATTTATCTGATATTACGGGGTTTGCTAAAATGAGCTTTCAACCAAATTCAGGGGCTCAAGGAGAGTACACGGGTTTAAAAGTAATTCAAGCATACCATAAGCATAATAAAGATGTAGATAGAGATCTATGTTTGATTCCTGCTTCAGCTCATGGCACCAATCCTGCATCAGCAGTAATGGCGGGGATGAAGGTGATGATTGTAAAGAGTTTGGAAAATGGAAACATTGATGTAGACGATTTGCGTGAAAAAGCGGAAGCAAATAAAGATTCTCTTGCTGCTTTGATGATTACTTATCCAAGTACTCATGGGGTGTATGAAGCTTCTGTAAAAGAGATTATGGAAATCATTCACATTAACGGTGGATTAGTATACATGGACGGGGCAAATATGAATGCACAAGTAGGATTAACTTCTCCTGGGTTTATTGGAGCAGATGTATGTCACTTGAACTTGCATAAAACGTTTGCAATCCCTCATGGTGGTGGCGGTCCTGGAATGGGCCCAATTGGTGTCGTTGAAAAACTAGTTCCATTTTTACCTAATCATACATTGATTGAAGTGAGCGGAAAAGACGGTATTCATGGCGTAAGTGCAGCTCCTTTTGGTAGTGGTTTGATTTTGCCAATTTCTTATGGCTATATCAAAATGCTAGGTACCTCTGGTTTAGAACGGTCCACTAAAGTGGCCATTTTAAATGCCAACTACATGCGTAAAAAATTCGAGGAAAACGGATTTGATTTATTGTATAAGGGAGAACGAGGATGTGTTGCCCACGAAATGATTGTTGATTTCCGTAAGTATAAAGCTGACGGAATTGAGGTGGTAGATGTTGCCAAACGTTTGATGGATTACGGATTTCATGCGCCAACTGTATCTTTCCCGGTTGCGGGTACTTTAATGATTGAACCTACCGAGTCGGAGTCTAAAGCAGAGTTAGATCGTTTCATTTTAGCTTTAGTGAGCATTAAAGCAGAAATTGAAGCGGTGGTAAATGGATCAGTAGATAAAGAAGATAACGTCTTGAAAAATGCACCGCATACTTCAAGAATGGTTTCTTATGATGATTGGACTAAACCATATTCAAGAAAAGAAGCCGCCTATCCTGTAGATTATTTGCTGGACGCTAAATTTTGGCCACATGTACGAAGAATTGATGATGCCTATGGAGATAGAAATTTGATATGTAGTTGTCTGCCAATTTCGGCTTACGAAGATTAATATTTAAATTATGCAGGGGGAATTCAATAGCGTTCCCCCTTTCTCATATACTATAACGAATGAAAAATTACTTTTTATTAGCCTTGTTTTTGGGTGTTTCTGCTTTCGGATTTAGTCAGATTACCCAATCTGCAATTAAATCGTTTGAGTCTAAAAATTTAGATGCTATTGAATCAGTTGGTCTGCGGGCTTCAGGAGCTCCAAACTCTATTGCATCAGTCGACACCCTTTGGTTTGATGATTTTTCAGATACCTTAAGCTGGAATTATATAGGTGGTGTAGATGAATGGAATATTGACGATTCATTAACACCATCGTTGATTTCTCAGGGGTTTGACGATGTGTTATTGTCAGCTTCAGGAGGTAATTTCGCTATGATTGATTCTGACGGTTCAGGTAGTACAGGTGTCCAAGATGCCTTGATCGAATATATTGGAGGAGGTATTGACTGTAGTTCCTCTTTGAATGTGCAATTAGTTTTCGATACCTATTTAAGGCAGTATCAGGAAACACGTCAAGTTTTGGTATCTAACGATGGAGGACTGGTTTGGGACACAATAAATGTTCTTACCCAGTTTGGAGGGTCAACATCAAGTTCAAATCCTTTTACCGAGTATGTAGATATTTCTGCAGCAGCAGGTGGGCAATCTAATGTGATGATAAAATTTAGATACGTGGGTTCGTTTGATTGGTTTTGGGCTATCGATGACGTGTTAATTACCACCATTCCAAATAACGAAATTGAATTAGTGCAAGAATTGTATAATGGACAATCAGATCTAACGTATGCGAATTACTATAGTATGATTCCACTGAAACAAGCAGATTCCGTCAGTTTATTGTTTGCCGCAATAGTTAGAAATAACGGAACGGTTGATCAAACAAATACAAACGTAGTGGTAGATGTTGCATTCAACGGAGCTTCTATGTTTTCAGATACAACAGATTCGGTAACTATAAACTCGAGTATGGAACATTCATTTGATTTTATGAATGCTTTTGTGCCAGATAGCGGATTAGGAATATACGACTTAAGGTTTGAAACTAGGTCAGATTCAATAGATGTATTGCCTGTAAATAATGTAATTACGAATCAATTCGAAGTTTCCAGTTATCAATACAGAAGAGATAATGATTCGGTAAATTCAGATAATTGGTATGCGGTTTCTAATTCTTGGGAAATGTTATTGAAATATGAGCTATACACACAGGATACTATCGTAGGGTTATCTACCTATTTCCCATTTAACTTTTTAACCAATAGAGGTTTGGCGGAAGGAGATTCCATTTCTTATTATGTATACGAGTCAAGCGATTTAGTAAACCCTATTTCTGTAAATGAAAACTATATTATTCAACAAAGTGATGTGAATTCTTGGGTTTCACTTCCGATGCCATTTGAAACATTAACGAAAGGTATTTATTACGTGGGCTTTAGAATTAATACAAATAATGGTTCTGTAGGAACGAATAGTAATATGAACGGGAGTACTGCTCCTTTAACAGTTTTGGTACGTACAGATGCTTTAGCCTCGAACGATCCTTGGCAATTCACTACGTCATTTACTCCGTTTGTGCGCGTGTTTACAAAAACGGATAATGGATGTACTGGAGTGAGTATAGATATTGATTTATTGGTGACCGATACCCTAGAGATTGGTGCGGTTGAAACGACTGTTTCGGGTAGCGGAGCTGCTCCTTTTAACTACTCTTGGACAGGACCTAATGGGTTTGCAGCTACGACTAAAAATTTAACAGGATTAGAAGAGCAAGGAAATTATTATTTAACGGTAACAGATATCTTTGGGTGTGAAGGAAAAGACACGGCTATGGTGGCTGGATCCGTTTCCATTGAGGAGTTAAAAAGTGTATTTGAATTTAATGTGTCTCCTAACCCAAATAATGGAGTTTTTAAGTTACACGGAACTACTTTAGCTCCGGGAGAATACTCCGTAACTGTACTTAATATGTTGGGGGCTATTGTTTTTCAAAACATGATCAAAGTAACAAGTGATTTCTCCCTGAGTTTTGATCTTCAGAGTCAAAAATCAGGTATCTACGTGGTGACAATTTCTAATGATACAGTACATTCTTTTCAAAGAGTATTGAAACATTAGTGTACAAAAAAACATAAGTAAAGGCCCTACTAGAAATATCTAGTAGGGCCTTTTTTTTGAGTGCATTTATTATTTAACAATAAATTATTGCCATTAGTAAGGCATATTCGTATTATTCTAGTAGGAATGGTTGCAGCGCGGCTTTTATAGGGTTATATTTGGAGCCTAAATAATTAAATTAATTAATAAATTATGAAAAAATCATTACTATCAATCATGGGGGTTGCAGTAACTGCATTTGCTTTTGGGCAAGTGGCAAACGTTGCTCCAAGTACTCATAAACTGTTGCAAAAAAATGGTTCTGAGCAAAAAACAGAAGCAGGAACAACAATTTCTACTACTCGTGCTGCAGGAAACGGAACTTCTGCATTAGGAGCTACTATTTTCACAGAAACCTTTGGTGCTGGTTTAGCAGGTGATGGCTCTAACGGAGCTTGGACTTCTAACGGTAAAGATGGTTCTGGTGTGACTGATCCAGATGCAGTTTGGGAATACAGAGGAACGGCAACGACTCCAGATAATACAGTAGGTTCTCGTGGAGCATACATGGTGGCACAAACACCTATTTCTTCACCATCTGCTGCTAACGGTTTCTTTATTTATGATTCAGATTTTTTAGATAACGCTGGTGTTCAAGGTGCTTTTGGAACAGGTGATTCTCCAACTCCTCACGAGTCTTGGTTAGTTTCTCCTGCATTTTCAACAGTAGGTTCAAGTGATATCGTTATTAACTTCAATACATATTTCAGAAGATTTCAAGGAGATGCATACGTATTATTATCTATTGATGGTGGTACTACTTGGGGTGATTCAGTTACAATTATGGATACCGATTTTGGTGTGAACCTTGCAAGTGGTGTAAGTGATGAAGTGAACTCTAAAGTGAACTTCATGGCAAACAGTGCTAATTGTAAAATCGCATTTTATTTTGACGGTATCACTAACGGTGACGGATATTATTTCGTGACTATTGATGATGTTGTAATTGCGGAAGCTCCAGACAATAACTTGTCTTTTGATGGTAACTATTACAGAACTCAAATTGATACAGGTTCTACGTTGTATTATTCTATGGTTCCTGCTGTTTTAGCTGCTTTGGATACTATCCAGTTTAGTGCAAACATTTCTAATAAAGGTGCTATTGATCAAACAAACACGCACTTTTTGAACAATATTAGTACTCCAGCTGGAATGATGGCTTGGAGTTCAGATTCTATTACTTCAATTTCTGGAGCTAATGATTCATTGGTTATTGCTCAAGAACTTGTTTTAGATGCAGGTATTGGATCTTATTATTGGGCATCTTCAGTATTGTCTGCGGATTCTACGGATGATATTCCTTTAGATAACGGAACAGATACGGTATTTGTTGATGTAACTGACTCTACATATGCTAGAGATTTTAACGCAAACGGTAATAGCTGGTATGGTGCTGGTTCTTCTTTTGAGATAGGCCCATTATTTGATATTTATGATACTGTTAAAGCTACTTCAGTGACTTTAGCTGTGGGAACACAGTCTACTCCAGGTGAAGCTATCTCTATCTATATTTATGACGGAACTTTAACTACTCCTATTGCATCAAGAGAGTTTATTACGTTAACTGCTGCTGAAATTGGTGTTCTTGCTACTTTTGAAATTCCAGAAGTATTGCTAGTACCAGGTCAGTACATCGTAACCTTTAAAACGTATTCTGATGCAGTTACTTTCCCACGTTCTCCAGTAGATGCAGATGATCAAACTGTATTTGTAGATCCTTCTGCAGGTGGAACTTGGTTTTTTACAGCAGCTATTCCAGTAGTGAGATTAAATGTTTCTACTGATTTATGGGTGTGTGATTTAAGTGCTTCTGCTCTTCAAACAGGTAACAATGCTGCTTTAGCAAGTGCTACTGGTGGTACAGCTCCATTTAGCTTTGTGTGGTCTGATGGTCAGGTTACTGCAGCTGCTACTGGTTTAGGGTCTTCAATGTCTCATACAGTAAGTATTACAGATGATAGTGCTTGTACAGCTTCTTCTATTGTTGAAATTATATCTGGTGTTGTTGAAGCAGGAATTGAAGGTGATATTACTTTATTCCCAAATCCTAACAACGGTGAGTTTCAATTAAACTTAGACAACGTTGAAAACGGAGTTTACAATGTGTCTGTTAAAAACATTATTGGTCAAAATATTTACCAAAATGTAATTAGCGTAACAGGAAGTTACAACGCAAACGTAAAGTTAGCGAACATGCAAAACGGAATTTACTTTATGGAAATTTCTAACGAAAATGGTGACGCTTCTGTGATCAGATTTGTAGTTAAATAATTGAACTAATTATTTGAAAAGCCCGCTCGTAAGAGCGGGCTTTTTTTTTCGCTTTTTTTGAGATGCATAAGACTTACATGGACGGTTTTAGGCTTAATAGAATTAAGGTTACTTTTGAATTAATTATTAACTTGAAAATAAAGTATTTATGAAAAAGATATTACTTATTGTATTTGGAAGTGTTTTGGGCTGTGGTTTAATTGCTCAAACCATCCATAAATCAACTTTTAAACCCATAAATAATGTAATCGATACACATTATAAACTCAACCAAAATACAGGGGCCGTTCGAACCCCTGAAGCTGCGGGTGATACCGTTTGGGTAGAAGATTTTGGTGGTGGAATACCTGCCGGTTGGACATTGAGCGGTGCGAATACAGCTGATTGTCCATGGAAATATACTACCGTAGGTTCGGTAGGTTTTTTTAATGGAGGAAATTACCCAGCTGCAGCTCCAGCAATGAATTCAGCTACTGCAGCAAACGGGTTTCTTATTTGTGATCCTGATTCTGCCAATCAAAATTTGTACGGTCAACCTTCGGGGTCTAACTATCAATATTTAGATTCGTATATCACAACTTCAGCGATAGACTTAACCGGTCAGCCTTCGGTTCGCTTAGAGTTTGAACATTCATTTAGATACAATAACTCGCCTGATTTAGAGGTGAGCGTAAGTACGGATGGTTTGAATTGGACAGATTATACAGCGCAAGGAAATATAGCAGCTAATCAAGGTTCTCCAGACCCAGTTACTTTTTCTATGGACGTATCTTCTATTATTGGAGGCAGTGCCACGGCTTATATTAAAATTGGATGGTCAGCTCGTGTGTATTATTGGATGGTAGATGATATTCGTTTAACGGTACCTCCTGCAAATGACTTGGTATTTAAAGGAAACTATTATCAAACTCAACGAGATACAGGAACAGCTCAATATTATACACGTCTTCCATTAAGTCAGGCTGTATTAGAAACGATCCAGTTTAGTGCGAACGTAGAGAATACAGGCTCAGCTATGCAGCCAAATACGAAGTTTACTAATGGCATTACCACACCTGCTGGTTTTACCCAATACACCTCTAATACCTTGAATACGGCTTCTGGAGTGACAGATTCTTTAATTATTGCAAATACCTTTGGGTTTAATGATGGTGTAGGAATGTATTCATTCAGCTATGCAACTTCATCAGATTCTGTGGATAGTAATCCAAATGATAATGTACTAGATACGGTGACCGTTGAAGTGACAGATTCTACGTATTCTAGAGATAGAAATGCCGCAGGTAATTTTTGGTACGGTGCGGGTTCTTCTTTTGAAATAGGCCCATTATTTGATGTTTTAGATACCGTAAAAGCAACCTCTGTTAGTATTGCAGTAGGAGAGAATTCAGTCGCTGGCGAAGCCATATCAATTTATATTTATGATGGTTCTTTAACCGTTCCAATTGCTTCAAGAGAGTTTATAATCTTAGATTCGGCTTCTATTGGGAGTTTAGTAACGTATGCTATTCCAGAGGTGTTGTTACTTCCTGGTCAGTATATTGTCACGTATAAAACGTATTCAGATCAGGTATTCTTTCGAGTATCCGAATTCACTTCAGATCCTCAAACTATTTTTGTAGATGTGAGTTCAAGTGGAACATTTGGTTGGACTACTTCATCTCCGGTGGTACGTTTAAATGTATCGGATAATCTTTGGGTATGTGATTTAAGTGCTACGGCATTGCAAACAGGAAATAATACCGCTGTGGCAAATGCAACTGGTGGTACTGCACCATTCAATTATGCCTGGTCTAATGGTACCTTTGCTTCTACTGCAACGGGTTTAACTTCTAGTGCAAGTCCTGGCTTTGAGCATACCGTTACGATTACTGACGATAGCGCTTGTATTTCTTCTGCTACAGTTAATATCGTTACAGGTATTATTGAATCTGGAATAGATGGAGATATTTCGCTATACCCAAATCCAAATAACGGAGATTTCCAATTAGACTTAGCTAACGTGGTAAATGGAATTTATACCATATCTGTTAAAAATATTATTGGTCAAAATGTGTATCAAAATGTAATTAATGTAATGGGTAACTATAATGCAAACGTGAAATTAGCGAACATGCAAAATGGAATTTACTTTTTAGAAATTTCAAATGAAGATGGAGATTCCTCTGTTATTCGATTCATAGTGGAATAAGGTTAATTAGAATAATTATTTAGGATTAAGCCCGCTCATTTGAGTGGGCTTTTTTATTTGGTAAACTTTCTGGTTTCGATTAGTTTCAGAGTGTTAACTCATGTGCTATGAAAAACATCTTTAAATGAATTCTTTGCATCCTTATCATGATTTGGGTTCAAGAAATAACCTCACAAAATTCGAGAGCCTTAGGTAACGATTTGAAATTGGAGAAAGTAATTTTTAAGACGAAGTCGGATTCTGATTTTTCGCATTATTACAGCCGGATCCCATTAAGTCAGGCACATAAAGATACACTGATGTTTTTAGGTGTCGTTCTTAATAATGGGAATCTGATACAATACAAGAATTTCTGCAAATATATCGACTCCATTAAATACCTATGTATCGAATTCGGACACCAATATCTGTTTTACCCGCAGATACAAAAACAATATTTGAAGATGTAGGATCTAGTGGTGCCTGGACTCCATCTGCCGTTATGCCATTAATTCGATTAAATGTGAATGATGATTTATGGGGGGGTGACTTGGAAGCAAGAGCTATTCAAATCGTAGGGCACAGCGCAATAACTAGTGTAGAAGGAGGAACAGCCCCGTATGAATACCTTTGGAGTATTGGGGATACAACCTCCTTTGCCGAAAATTTACCAAAATATGTCTGGCATTATGTAACTGTAACGGACGTAAATAATTGCAAATCAAACTCCAAAATATGGTTGATTAACGGAATTGAAGAAAACGAATTTGAAGGAGATGTACCGCTTCATCCAAATCCAAATAACGGCTAATTTTTCTTGAGAATAG
>JBLFZF010000042.1:0-25171 GCA_047610145.1 Salibacteraceae bacterium
TACTCAAATACTCACACACGTTTTGAACCACTCTCTCTTCTTGTCCCAAAAGAATAGGATAGGATCGTTTAGTTAACCCTTCCAAAACAAAAACAAGACCCAATAGGACCATCAAATAGGCACGAAACCTCTTTACTTTAATAAATCTCTCGACTAATCCAGACACTCCAAACAGACCAATACATCCCACCAAAGGAGTTATTCCGGCCATTACACGCGTTAACCCTGCAGAACTTCCCATTCCAAAAGCCCACACGACACTATGTGCGAAAAAGTAAGTTAACACACTGCTAACCACCAAAAAGATAACCAATGTGAAATGAAGGTTTGACCGCTTTCTTATCTGCCCTAATAAAACGTATAGCCCCAATAAAAATGAAATCAAGAGCGGCCATCCAAAGATAGCGGAGCTGTGATTTATAAAATGAAAAAGATCTCCATGACCATATGAGTTAGAAGATACACTATACGGCATCTCCGTTATTGGCCAGAGAACATCATCATGAGCAGCATACCCCATGACCGCCATTACCACAAATCCTGTTAGCAGAAACGGGATTTTTTTAAACTCTCTTATCCAAAGAACCGCACCGAAAAACAATGGAATGAATATTATTCCTTCCGTTCTGGCAAAAGGAATAAATGAAATCGTGATTAAACTGAAAGCTATCTGATTTCGAGAAAAAAAATAAATAGCTAAAATCAATACAAAGGCAAACAGAATCTCGGTTAAGCTACTTAGGCTCACCGCAAAAAACATGGGTGAAAAAACTACCATTAGCACACCCAACCATGCATTTTTCACACCAAAGTAGTGGGCCATTTTGCGCACTAATAATCCCGATGCAATCGCTAAAATAATATTAATTGTAGCTGAGCCTTTTAAACCGAATTGCGCAAAAGGGGACGAAACCAAAGTAAACAATGGCTTTCCCCAATGATCAAAAAATAACTCGGGGTGTATGAAAGACCATTTAGATATCATATGATGAATGTACGAATCAGCCCCTCCCGGAGAGCCTTCATTCATGCCATTTATAAGCATCATGAAAATGAACAAAAAGACCCCCATCAGCAGAGTGATATTTTTTTTCAATAACTCTTTCATATTAACGATGGTTAATGCCTTTGACGGTAATACTATGAATCACAATATCATCCACATTCGCCTGTACAGCGACCCCATAAAAATTAGTGTTTTTTTGGTTAGCGACAGTATAAAAGCAATTGAAGTAACCTCGCGTATTCACTACTCGTGTATCTCCGAATATATTTTTAGAATTCCAGTACACATTTTGTGAGTCTTGATTGTCAATGTAAAAAATGACCTCCGCACAACCCTCCGTATATTCCATATCGGCCAGTATATGCACATGGGTAATCTGGTCCGCATCTACTAAAGAATCTAATTGAAACTTATCAAACCACTCTGATTGATTAGGACTTAAGGAAATTGGTTTATTCAAGTGGATTTTTTCCTCGAAAATGACTTCCTCTGAAGTATACTGGACATCCCCTCTATAAAATACACCTTTGTATTTATCCGCATCGTTTAGGCCAATGAACTTAAACTTTTCATAGGTCATCTGATTCCAATCCATAATGTAATGCTGGTACTGATAAGCTTGAATGCTATTTATTGGAATGAAAACTACCAATCCTACTCCTAAAATGATTCTCGATTTAATAGATTCCAAATACCGGAAAACGTGAGCGAACATCAACCCGAAAACGACATAAAAATCAATAGCTACCCGAGACCCAAATGACGCCCCATAAAACCAAGACCACCAAGAAGAAAATATATATACAATAAAAAGAGACACTCCAAAAAAGGAAATAAGCGGATAGTATTTTTTATTCTTAATCCATAAAATAATCGCTACAACCATCGGAACAAAAAAGACCGGAGAATGAACAAACAATCCCTTTCGAAAGCTAAATAAGAAATCAAAAATATGTGGGTTCAGAAAATCAAATGACTCCCCTTGATACCCCCAAACTATAAACTGGTTTGCTTGAATTTTCCACAATACAGGAACCAACATGACCAGTACACTACATGCAAACACTCCAAATAAAAGCGATTTTATAAAGCTCAAATCGATTGATTCCATTCGTTTTTTAAACTCCTTAAATGATGATACACTCAGAAAAACCAAAAGAACAGCTAAGATATTTATAGGTCTAATTAAGAGTATTAGGCCTAAAACAATACCCATCCATACGGCTGATTTTCGATTAGAAGATTCCGTAAAACGAAACAAATGATAGCAAAAAGCATTTATTAGCGTAAAACTATATACATGAACAAATGCGGCTTCAAAATGCACATAATGAATAATTGGGGTAGCTAAGCCCAATATTACTTGAATTAAAAATATCACGGAGTAAGGCGTTTTCTTTAATCGCAATACCTTTTTTAAAAAATACAGTCCGAGCCACAAATAAAACAAAGCGGCTAGATAAATACTGAATTGATAGGGTTCACTATACCCATCCGGAGGATCATCTGAATTTAGGGCATACAGATGTGCCGCAGCGAAAAATGGCGTCCATAAAATAGCGACACCTGGAAAGTATTTATTCACCTGATGCCCATTGATTTGATGCAAATAACCAGAGCTTGCCTGTTTATGATTGTAAAATTTAGTAACTAAGGTATCGGTATAATAGAAGTTTAAATCATGATAAATAAAAAGCGCGGGCAAGTAATCGTAATATCCTTTTCCGTCTGCATGAATAACTACATCCTGCTTTTCCAAATAGGTATTGATGACTGCTATAATAGCAATAATAACAACTATTTCAGAAAACCAATGTAGATGCTTTTTCAAATCTTAAAATTACAATTTCATTTCAGGAATATCTCCTTCAATAATTAAATTTCCTTCGGTGGCGTTTTTAATTTCTTCTACCGTTACCCCCGGTGCTCGTTCAATTAATTGAAATCCACCTTCCACTATATCTAAAACGGCTAGGTTAGTTACCACCCGTTTTACACATTGAACCCCCGTAAGTGGAAGTGTACATTTAGAAAGGATTTTAGATTCTCCTTTCTTGTTGGTGTGCATCATGGCCACAATAATATTATCTGCACTTGCCACTAAATCCATAGCGCCCCCCATTCCTTTCACCATTCTATTTGGAATTTTCCAATTCGCGATATCTCCATTTTGAGCTACTTCCATAGCTCCTAAAACAGTTAATTGCACGTGCTGACCTCTAATCATAGCAAAACTCATAGCCGAATCAAAATACACGGCTCCGGGTAAATTAGTAATGGTTTGCTTTCCGGCATTAATCAAGTCGGCATCCTCTTCCCCCTCAAACGGAAATGGACCCATACCTAAAATCCCATTTTCGGATTGAAACTCTACGTTCACTCCGTCTGGAATATAATTGGCGACTAACGTAGGAATACCAATTCCCAAATTCACATACCAACCGTTTTGCAGTTCTTGCGCTATTCTTTTTGCTATTCCAACTTTATCTAGTGCCATAATGATTCTATTTGAGAGATGTCAAATTTAAGGATTTAATGCTTCTTTTGAGTTCAATTCTCCAACGGAAATTTCTGCCAATTCACATTCAATTCTTGGAAATAAATGCTGCTCCATATTCGGATTAAAAATATAGGTCACGAACCTACCAGACGATTCGGGTAAAGGAGGTAGATATAGTTTTACTTTCCATCCTTTTTTATCGGTCCAATTTTCACATACCTGGCTAAAACTGTATTTACAATTCATCAATTCCACTCCGTTTGTATCAAAAACAGAGGTAATTATCAATGTCTGCATGACTGGAATAGAACTTCTCACATTCAGGGTATAATACAACGCTATCGGTTTACCCACCAATTCTTTCGATTGGAAATCAAAAATATTGGTATACATGTCCGTTATTTTCACATCATGTAAAACGGTGTCTTTGACTACGACCTCTATATTGGGCACCTTTTGTTTTAATAAAAATTGTCCGGAAATATCATCATAATGGACCGTATCGAACCGGTCTGTATTTAGTTTATTGATTCTATTAGAATCTACTAAAACAAAATCGGCCCATTCATCTGGGTGCTCATGGCTATGGATCGTGCTTGAGTAATATCCTTTATCCAACTGTTGATAATCCCAAATATAAGACCTCAAAAAATACCCGTTAACCGTAGGCGGGAAACCCTTTACAGCGGCTGCCTGAACTGTTGAAACAAAGCCTTTAGGAACGTGCTCGTATATCCAGAATTTAGAATGACTCGTGTTGAAGCTGGTGGCCAATTGATATGGGAAAAAGAGTAGCACACCCAAAACGACTGTCCACCATTTATGCGTAGAATTAATTGGAAGAAAAACCAACGATAAAATAAGTAACGGAAACAGGTACAAAGCCGCTCGATCAGAGGGATAGTTTACATCGAGCAAAAAATGTTGAGTAAAAATAGCGACTATCGATAAAACGAGTACAACAGTAAAAATGGCCGCAGGACTTACTAGTATCTGCCATCCAATTTTTATTATCTGAACCAGATAAATAATACTGATCCATACAAATGGAATAACCCATATCCACCATAAACCACGAGTCACAAAGAATAGCTCCGCCATTGGTTTTAATGTGATGTCAATAAAATCTGAACCTCCATAGTACAGTAAACCTCTTTCTTTCAAAAGAAATACATAATATACAAGTGGTAATAAGGGAGCAATAAAAGAGACCAACCATCGGACTGTAATTTTCACCACTGACTCCTTATTTTGTATGATTTGGAAAAGCCATACCCATCCATAAATAATTAGAACGACCACAATTACCGATAAGCTAGATAACGAAGCTAATAGTCCAAAAATGCTTATTCCTATTGCTTTTTGACGAGACGGTTTTTGGATGTAGCGATACGCAAATAAAAGTGCGGTTAAAAAGAAAGTCAGGGATAATCCGTACCCTCTGGACAAGGCATAAAACTCCATGAGAAAAGGCGCTGAAATTATGGGAAGAACTAGCACGCCTCTTTTAAAAACAGATTTTAAATGGCTGGATATTTCCACTAACACGAATACTAAAAAAGGAAAAGACAACCAACTAGCCAAACGGATAATGAAACTAGAATTACCAAAAATAGAGGTAAATAAGGCACTTAATGCAGAGTTTAATAAATGGTTATTGGCATCCCAATAACTCCATGGCGGAATAAAAGTAGCATCTCGAATATAAGCGATATAAGTTACCGCCTCATCATGAATCAGTGGCACATACGCAGCTCGAAAGCCTAAATACGCCCAAATCACTAGTCCGATAAGGTAAAATAGAATACGCTCTACCTTGGTCATACCCAATTAATCTCTGGTTCTCACGGTACGTTGTTCAATTCTCTTTTCAAAAGTTTCCCCTTGAAAGATACGTTGCACAAAAATTCCTGGAGTATGAATTTCATTCGGATCAAGTTCACCTGCAGGAACCAACTCTTCTACTTCGGCTACCGTTATTTTACCGGCCATAGCCATTAACGGATTAAAATTTCTTGCTGTTCCTTTAAAGATTAAATTTCCTGCTTCGTCTCCTTTCCAAGCTTTCACAAATGCAAAATCGGCTGTGAGTGCTGTTTCTAGAATATGAGGCTTCCCGTTATAATCCCTTACTTCTTTTCCTTCGGCTACTTCTGTACCAAAACCCGCAGGGGTGAAAAATGCTGGAATACCAGCGCCTCCAGCTCTACATCTTTCAGCTAAAGATCCTTGAGGAATTAAATCCACCTCAAGCTCTCCACTCAACATCTGACGTTCAAACTCATCGTTTTCACCGACATAAGAAGCAATCATTTTTTTGATTTGCTTGGTCTGCAACATAAATCCTAAGCCAAAATCATCTACACCTGCATTATTTGAAATACAGGTTAAATCATTAATTCCAGAAGCAACAACGGCCTGTATTGCATTTTCAGGAATACCGCATAAACCAAAACCACCAAACATCATGGTCATTCCACTTTCTATACCTGCAGTAGCCTCTTTTGCGCTGGCGACAACTTTATTAATCATATCAAAAAATTTAGAGTCCGTTACTAAAATCAATATCTCCACCTGAAGAGCCAAAATCTGTTGCATCATCAGAATTTGCTATCTGACAATCTAATTCCATCGAATAATTTGACGGTCTTTCAAATGGTTGCTTCGATAAATTCAAAGTAGTATCTGCCCATGCTTTCTTCATGTAATATCCCCAAATTGGAAGTGCGGTGTTGGCTCCTTGCCCTTTTGAGGTATACATAAACCGTACAGAACGATCTTCAGCACCTACCCAAACACCCGTAACTAGATCAGGCGTAAGCCCCATAAACCAGCCGTCCGAATTATTTTGAGTGGTTCCGGTTTTACCCGCAATAGGGTAGTTTCTAGGAAAGCCATCATAATCTCTATTTAGAGAATTCGCATATAAACGCATTCCGGTACCAATTTTTCTTGTAGTTCCCCACTTACTTTCGTCTTTTCCTAAATACGGCCCCCGAGCTCCGTGTGTAACACCTTCCAAAAGGCTTAACATGGTATAGGCGTTTTCTTCACTCATAGCTTCACGGCTTTCCGCCACAAAATCGGCAATTACGACCCCATTTTTATCTTCAATTCTAGAGATGAATATGGGTTGATGCCAAATTCCTTTACCCGGAAATGTAGAAAGTGCCCCGACCATTTCAAACAATGAAATATCAGCCACACCCAAAGCTAATGCTGGAACCGTATCTAACCTGCTCGTTACTCCCATTCTACGGGCGTATTCAATAACAGCCGCAGGACCATACTGTTTCATTACCCAAGCAGTAACGGTGTTCATTGAGTTTGCTAATCCATATTTAAGCGTTACCATATCTCCATATTTTCCATCACTATTGGATGGTGTCCAATCCTTTTGTAATGCGTATTCGCCTTTATAAAAAGTTGTTTTTACATTGGGTACTTCATAACACGGTGACAATCCGTTTTGAATGGCCAAAGCGTAAACAAATGGTTTAAATGTAGACCCCACTTGTCGTTTACCTTGTCTCACATGATCGTATTGGAAGTACTTGTAATTAATACCTCCCACCCAAGCTCTAATTTCACCGGTATGCGGATCCATAGACATGAGACCACTTTGCAAAAATGATTTGTAATATCTAATAGAGTCCATCGGTGTCATTGAGGTATCCACATCACCCGACCAAGTAAAAACTTTCATGGGTACCGATTCATTAAATATAATATCAATAGAATCTTTTGGGTACCGATGGGCTACATGCTGACAATCTTGAGCGGTACAGATCCAAATATTTTGACCTTTTTCAGAAGTAGATTTCTCTACAAAATCACCTCTTCTACCACAATTGGAACACTGTTTCCCTGTCAGTATCAAAAACCGGGGCGATCTTTTTTTCGCGCTATTTAAAATTCTTGCAATCTGTTTTTTATCCAGATCATTACTAAAAGGAGGGTTTCTCCATTTCTTGTTGTTTTTATCAAAGTCCACTTGCAGTTCTTTACTCAGGTGTTCTGCAACTGCATATTCGGCATATTCCTGAAGCTTTGAATTTATGGTGGTATAAATTTTCAGTCCGTCCTTATACAAGTTATAGGGAGTTCCATCGGGCTTAGAATACACATAATTATCATTCTCATTTTTTAGGGCCAGCATCTTCTTCAACTCTTTTTTCAAAACAGCTCTAAAATACCGAGCCTTACCATCTACATGTGTCATGGTAGAATATTTTGATCTTAGCGGTAGTTGGTTTAGCGAGTCTTTTTGTTCTATAGTAATGTATTCATTCTTTGCCATTTGACCGTAGACGGTATTTCTTCGATGAAATGTTCTATTTCTTTTCTCGTCTGAACCTACCGGATTAAAATAAGTGGGGTTTTTTAGCATTCCAACCAGAATGGCACATTCATCAATAGCCAAGTTTTTGGCTGATTTACCGAAATATATTTGAGCTGCAGATTCAATTCCTTTGGCGTTATGATTGAAATCAAACTTGTTTAAGTACATGGCTATGATTTCATTTTTGGTGTACTGACGTTCTAATTTCACCGCAATGACCCACTCCATTAGCTTATATTTGATTCGGTCAATTTTAGTCATGGACCTTTCAGAAAAAAGCAATTTAGCTAGCTGTTGTGAAATAGTACTGGCTCCACCCCGGGTTCCTAATGCGGCAATGGCGGCTACTAAACGTTTAATATCAATACCAGAATGGTTGTAAAAACGTTCATCTTCGGTATTAACTAATGCCCCTACAAGGGTGTCTGGCAATTGTTCGAAGGGTACAAATGTTCTATTTTCAATGTAAAATTTACCGAGAACCTCTAAATCTGAAGAATACACTTCGGAGGCTAATACACTTTTAGGGTTCTCTAATTCTTCAAACGAGGGAAGTTCCCAAATCCAGCCGCTCGACAACGCCCAGAAAAACAGGACAACAACTCCAAGTCCGCCCAAAAAAACAGCCCATAAACTCAGAACAAATTTGGTGAATTTTGGTTTGTCCGTCTTTGTTGTCATTTGGTAAATTTATTTCTGTATTTGTTTTAAAATAACTCCCAGATTCCGAATATTAGGCAATTCATCATTTCTCATTCCATGCCTAACTTTCAATTCATAATCACCCAGTTTAGTAAATTTAAAGCGTTGATGAATCAACACCGGGTTATCAATTAAATCGCCTACACCAGAACCAATCCATCTACCATCTGGAAAAGCCATCGGGCAATTAACAGAATCAATATGTGACAGGCCATCTGGCTCTTTTGTTTCGATAAACAACCATAAATTTTGATACCCGTAATCAGGAGTGATTCGGATATCAAAAATTAGATTGTATGTATTAGTGGTGTCTAGAGCAGTAAAATTAAACGTTACCGGGTCAGCATAATTCCAGCCCTTGACATCCACTTCTTCCATTTGTTCATATGCCACATCTAAACCACACGTAGCCAAAAATGTGGACACCAATACCAAACCCGCTATCTTAAAAAACTTACTCATTCTTTACTTTCACCGCTTGGTTTTGGTTTACGGTTTTGGTTGTTTTTATTCCTGTTATTTCGTTTTGGCCTTGGCTTTTTTTCATCTCCCTCACCTTCTGAATTGGACACGTCTGCTTTTGGCTTGTTTGACTTCGGTTGTGGATTTCCAGATTTAGGTTGCCCATCTTTCTTCGGTCCGTTTTTGTTATTGGAACGATTATTTGGTTTCGGCTTATTACCTGACTGACCCTCTGGCTTAGTTTGCTGATTGTTACTGGCAGCTCCTTCTTTTTTAGCCTGAGGTTTTCTTTTGCGATTCCCTTTCGCACGACCTTTGTTTTTTAACTTGGCATCAAAACGAGTTAAACTGTCCTGTCCAACCACGTTTCCAAAATCTGGTTCTACATCTACCTCTTCAGTAAATGCGGCATAAGACTCTAGTTCCTCTGGAATTTCTTCCTTTTTGTTCATTTCAATAATTTCATGAACACGAGAAATAGGAAGAACAACCACTTTATTGCTTTCGCCTAAGTAGCTATACCACATCAACCCTTTAAAAATATCAGATTTAAAACAGTATGCTTTTCCTTTAGCCGTTTGAAGTTTTACATCACTACTCGGAAACCCTTTAATGGCATCTAAGTAACTATCTAACTCAAAATTTAAACAGCATTTTAATTTACCACAGTTACCCGCTAATTTTTGAGGATTAATGGATAATTGCTGATACCGCGCGGCATTGGTAGAAACGGATCTAAAATCAGTTAACCAAGTAGAACAACACAGTTCTCTACCGCATGATCCTATACCACCTAGACGACCCGCTTCTTGGCGCGCGCCAATTTGCCTCATTTCTACACGTACCTTAAACTGATCGGCTAAATGACGAATCAACGCCCTAAAATCGACTCTTTCATCAGCGGTATAGTAGAAAGTAGCTTTACTACCATCTGCTTGATATTCCACATCCGAAATCTTCATATTCAACTTCAGTTCCGTGGCAATATGTCTGGCTTTGAGCATTGTGGAGCTTTCTAGCTTAAGTGAGTCCTGCCACTTTTCTATTTCAGCTTGGTTAGGTTTTCTAACTATGTTAATGATCTCTTTAGAATCTGAAGCGACTTTTTTAATTCGCATTCTACGATTCACTAGTTCACCTAGCATACTTACTATCCCAATATCATATCCTGTTGGCGCCTCTAAAACTACGGGTTCTCCAGGATGGATATCCAATTTATTGCTATTTCTAAAAAACTCTTTACGAGTGTTTTTGAATTTTATCTCAACTAGGTCGTAATTAGCGTATCTAGATGGTTCCATACCGGTTAACCAACTAAAAACGTTTAGTTTATCACATCCTGATGTAGAACATGAACCACTAGATTTACAACCGCCAGAACTACTACCCGAATCTGTTTTAGTACTACAACTTGTACATCCCATATTCTTGTTTATGTGACTTATTCTCTTTTAGAACAAGGTCATATTTGTAATAAATTCTATAACTAACAAAAGAACGAAAATTATTGGTTTTGTTGTTATCACAAGCTTGATTTTTACAATTGAATATGATAATTTGGTTGGATACCTCCGCGAGAATTAAAATGGGAGTAATTATTTAGTAATCTATCTGGAGCATATGAAACACCATCCATTTGCCTTGTTATTTTTTCTTATCACTACTGGGATTCGACTAAATATACCTGGCATATTTTATCCAGTAAAGGAACATTCTTTGGCAAGTGGCTAGCCTGCGGTATCGAATGAAATTAGACCTGCACTATCTAGATGTCTTTTAAATTTTCTTCAAAAATTTTATATAATTGTTGCAAAACTGACCGAAATTCGGGGGTGTTTGGCAGCTCTCACTGAACAACAAGATTACCTATTTGATTAAAAACTGGCATCTAAAAACGCTAGGTTCCTCTTCTCAACTACACGAATAAAACAGCTTGTTTTGTTCTGAATAATTAATATACCGATTGGTATATTTCATATACCTTTGCCGGGTGAAAACCAAAGCAGAAATAACGTCTGAGTTTATAATAAAAACAGTGGCACCGGTTTTTAATAAAAAAGGATATTCAGGAACCAGTATGTCCGACATTACCCATGCCACAGGTTTGACCAAAGGCGCTATTTATGGAAATTTCACAGATAAGAATGAACTGGCCGTAAAATCGTTTGTATACACTATTAATAAGGTGGCTCAAAAAATAGAAGATTCAATTTCTGTTCATCAAAGTAGTTTGGCTCAACTATATGCCATTTCTGCTTTTTATAAGGACTACTACCAGTTTACATTTGATTTTGGGGGCTGTCCTATTCTGAATATAGGAATCGATGCGAATCACCAAAACCCAGATTTACTCGCCAAGGTAAAAAAAGCGATTAAAAACTTACAGAATAATATGTCTACTATTATTGACCGAGGTATAGAAAACCAAGAAATAAAACCAACTGTTGATTCAAAATTGTATGCAAGACGCATTTTCTCTATGATTGAAGGAGGAATATTTGTAGCTACCATGCTGAATGATAAATCATATATGGAAGATTTAACCGTGACCATTGATCACCTAATTGACCAAGAATTAAAGAATTAATATTTTTCCGAGAAAAAATATACCAATTGATACAATACCATGGAGCAATTTATAAAACCCTACTTTAAAACACTATCTGTAATCAGCCCAAACTTAGCCGCCAAAAGCGCGTTTGAAATGTTCAAGAAAGTCCGTAAAAAAGAAATTAGAACCCGTGAAAAACCATTTTACGAAGAATCAATTTCTTATAAAATACCCTATAAAAACGAGGATATTGATTGCTACGCGTTTGGGAACCCAACAGACAATATTGTGGTGTTAGTGCATGGATGGGACTCTAATGTAGGGAGCATGTATAAATTTATTCAACCCCTTCTTACCCAAAACAAATACATCATTGGATTCAATCTACCTGGACATGCTTTTTACACGGGTAGTAAAACCCATTTGTTTGAGGCTAAAGAATCGTTTAAAGTCTTTATGCAGTCCTTACCGAAAGGAAGAAAAATTGATGTTATTTCCCATTCATTTGGCTCAGCGGTCACCGCATTCGGGCTATCTGAAATGGATTTAAAAGTCAATAAATTACTGTTCTTAACCAGTCCAAATAGAATTGAAGATATTTTTATTGATTACAAAAACTTCATTGGTTTAGGCGAAAAAGCTTTTATAAATTTAAAAGAACGCGCTCACCATGTTTTAAATGAACCGCTAAATGTAGTCAACGTTGAAACCCGATTAAACCTGGTTGATTTCCATCATCTGTATTTGCTGCATGACCGGTTAGATAAAATAATTCCGTACACAAACTCTGTGAAAATTAATGAATCTATAAATAAATCAACTTTGATTTCTTTCCATAAACTAGGCCATTACAAAATGCTATGGAATGATGAATTGATTAATAAGGCGATGGCCATTTTGAAAGAAGAGTAGGTATTTTTTGAGCCTCAATGAGTTCTCTATTATTTAGAGTTTCACACTAAACTGGCTAACATGTTTTGAATGAGTTGGATGGCAATACGTATTACAAAACACAAAACTACGCCACCCATACTGTTGCCGTTGGTGACAGCTCTATGTATTAAAATTTAACCTTGGGACAGCTCTTCTGCTGCCGACATCGTTTTAGCTTGTGAAACCTAGACTTGGATAAATGTAATGACCGATACTCCATTTCTACTTTCCATTCTACATATTCGTTCAATATCCAGTGAGCATACAGGTTTTCTACCCAGTAAAAATGCTCAGAAAACTATAATAACACAACTTACATCTTGTGTATCATCCAATAGAGATGTGATGGGAAAGTAGGTATTACCGCTTCATAAAACGAGCTAGATATTTACGTTCCAACACGTAAATAAACGCCAGAAAAACCAGCATTAAAAAGGTGTTAAAACCGTATTTGAATATCTCCGAATCCCAATTCATTAAAGTACTTCCGTACCATAGTAAAAAAGAAACGGCACAGTAACTCACAATTTTAGTAATCTCATAGGGAATAGGGAAAAACCGCTGTCCTAAGAAATAACTAACTACCGCCATAACAGCATAAGAAGTAAAGGTGGTCCAAGCGGCTCCGGTATAACCCATGGTAGGAATGAGATAGATATTTAAGCTAACCGTAATTACGGCTCCAATAACCGCTAATAGCGCACCATAAATTGTTTTTTGTGTCAACTTGTACCATACCGAAAGATTATAAATCCATCCTAAGAAAATATTGGCGAATAGCAAAATCGGGACAATAGTTAAACCTACCCAATAGGCTTCTCTTCTAATTAGAAGTTTAATGATATCTAGATATAGCATCACTCCTAGAAACATCATGGTAACGATCACAGTATACCATTTCATGACATCCGCATATACCTTACGACCATCACCTTCTTTTTCTTGTGCAAAGAAAAATGGTTCTGCCGCATACCTAAATGCTTGCGTAAAGAGTGTAATTAACACGGCTAATTTGTAGACTCCTCCATAAATACCTACTTGCGTTAAAGCAGCTTCAGTTCCTATTGTTGGTTCTAAAATCACCCGAATTAGTCTTCGATCCAAGGTTTCATTAATAATTCCTGCAAACCCGGCCAACACAAGTGGCGAAGCATAAAAGAAAAGTTGTTTTAACAGCTCTCCATTTACCCTAAGAGTAAACGATTTATAGGTATTGGAAACCAAAACGAATTTAACGAGCGACTGCACCATATTAGCTATAAAAATATACCCCACTCCTATCGCTGGGTTGAACACCGCATCTGTAATATAATTACCCCCATTTTCATGCACATTCATGCAATACAAGATGAAAAATAAGTTTATGAGAATGTTTATTCCAATGCTAGAAAAATTGACTGCGGCAAACCTTTTCGCCTTTTCCTGTTGACGTAATTGGGCTAATGGAATAACCGATAGCGCATCAAATCCTATGGCTAAACCCATCCAGATTACAAATTCTGGGTTATTGGGATACAGCATTCCATTGGCGATATCTTGGGTAAAAAACAGCACGCTACCTATGAATAACGCAGATGTTAAGGCCACAAAAAACAAGGATGTTTTAAACACCTCTTCGAGAGAGTAGTCCTTTTTCGAAGAAAATCTAAAATATGCCGTTTCCATTCCCCATGGAAGAACGACCGCTACAAAAGCTACCAAAGCATAAATTTCATTGACTATGCCATATTGTTCTGGCGCAAACATGGCGGTATAGAGCGGAAAAAGTAAATAATTTAAAAACCTACCCAAAATACTTGGCAAACCATAAATGGCCGTTTGTCCTGCTAGTTTTTTAAGTTTACTCATTAAATATTATCTTCTTTACTTCGAAGTCGGAAAAGTAATCATTCCCCTATGATAACATAGGGGAATGTAAATGGAGTTTTCAATAGTTCTTCGTGGGCGAAATATCTTTAGATGGTTGATTCTAATATACTGTATTTACTACCCAAGGATAATGTAGCCACTTCATGAAGCGCCCCATTTCTGTGTACTTGCAATTCGTAGGCGCCATTTCCAGAAACAATTTCAATTTCTAATTGTACGGGTCTCCCTTCTTCAAAACCTTCTAACAACTCTGACTCCCAATGCCTTGTGTTAAAAGTACCCACTACTTTAGTACTTCCATTTTGAAGAAAATAGGTCAATCGGTAAGTGGGCGTTTCAGCGTCTCTATTCATCGCTTTGTATTGAACGGTCCATCTTCTGGTTTCTGTTTTTTTGCAACCCGTTAGCGATAAA
This sequence comes from Salibacteraceae bacterium, assembly GCA_047610145.1. Classification (GTDB taxonomy): domain Bacteria; phylum Bacteroidota; class Bacteroidia; order Flavobacteriales_G; family Salibacteraceae; genus CAJXZP01. The sequence continues at coordinate 14,780 of JBLFZF010000042.1, forward strand.
AACATCAGACTTATTAAAAGAGACAACAATACTTTCATGCCACTAATATAATTCGGTAATAGTCTCTATTCAAATATTAAATTTGCAAAATGAGTTTAACAGTACAATCGGATGCGCATTTCATGAAATTAGCGTTCCAAGAAGCGCAAAAAGCATTTGATGCAGCGGAAGTTCCGGTAGGAGCGGTAATTGTTCATAACGGACAAGTAATAGCTAGAGCCCATAATTACACCGAGCGATTAAATGATGTCACGGCACATGCCGAAATGCAAGCCTTCACAGCCGCAGCAGAAGCTTTGGGCGGAAAGTATCTTTGGGACTGCACCTTGTATGTCACCCTAGAACCTTGTGTTATGTGTGCTGGAGCTTCTTTTTGGACTCAAATTAGTCGCGTGGTGTATGGTGCTTCTGATGAAAAACGCGGATTCAATAAAATCAAGACTTCTTTACTCCATCCTAAAACTGAATTAAGCGGTGGACTTATGGCCGATGAAAGTGCTGCTTTACTGAAAAAGTTCTTTCAAAGAAAAAGATAGATACCAAAAAAGGGGAGCCCATCAGCTCCCCTTTTTTTATTAGTTATTGTATTCCTAGTAAATAGTAATTCTTTCCATTCTCACTTCCTCTCCAGATTTAACCACTACAAAATATAACCCTTGTGCGACACCGTTTAAGTCTATTTGGGTATTTAGTTCCGATTGGTTATTACTTTCTAAAATAGTTTTCTTCACTAATTGACCATTTGTTGTCATGATTTCAATTTCAACCGTCTGACCAAGGAATCCTTTTAAGTCGATGGTTAAATCTCCTTTTGTAGGATTCGGATACATAGAAATCACTAATGATTGACCTGGCTCAGAAATGCCACTACATATATCAAATGTAACTAACACTGAATCTGTTCCAGAACAGCCATTTCCATCTTCCACTATTACTGAATAATCACCTGTAGTTGTTACCGTTTCTATTTGCGATGAAGAACCTGTGGACCAGTTGTACGAAACAAATCCAGTACCGGCATCCATATCTAATGACGTTTGACCCAAGTTGAAACATAAACTAGTATCGTTACCTAAATCAACTATTGGATTAGCCCACATTGTTACCTCAATATCATCTTGATCTATACAACCGTTTACATCGGTAGCAGTAACTAGGTAAGTTCCACTAGTTGCGATGGTCACTGTTTGAGTGGTATCTCCATTTGACCATAGGTAAGAAACAAAAGATCCAGCATCTAATACCTGAGCTGTTCCTTCACAAATGTTAGAGATATCATTCCCTAAATTAACTACTGCTGCTGGAAATACATTCACTTGTACTGTGTCATAGGTATTACAACCGTTTGCATCGAGACCGTTAAATAGGATAGTTGCTGTTGTTGTAATTTGAACCGAAGGAGTACTTGCGCCTGTTGACCAGTTGTAAGAAGTAAATACTGGATTAGCATTTAAGGTAACAGAAGTACCACAATGATTAGTATCATTAGGCAACATAGACGGTGTTAATGCATTTACGGAAATAACCTGTGCCGTATCCATTAATACACACCCATTAGCATCGGTAACTTGCATGGCATAAACGCCACCTGTTAATCCAATAGCATTATTCCCTGTTTGGCCATTAGACCATAACACAGAGTAGGGAAGAGTACCTCCAATTGGGTTGGCTATAATTGAACCGTTTACATCAAAGTAACATGACACATTAGAGATATTAAATCCAGTATTAGTTAGAGCAGCTGGATCCACCAGAACGACATCAAACGTATTTGAACAGTTATTGGAATCTGAAATAGTCACGACATACACCGATGAATTTAATAAGGAATCTGTATCGGTCGTATCACCTGAAGGCCATAAATAGGTATGTGTACCTACTCCACCCGTTGCGGCTACTTGTGCCCAACCTAAAGAGTCTCCAAAACAAATTGGGTTCATTGAAGAAGCTACCGTTCCGTTAATTAAAGTAGGCTCTGCAATCACCACATCTAAGGTATCCATACAACCTAAGTTGTCTGTTACATAAGAAACATATGTTCCTGCACCTTGATTTAGTAATATACTATCCGTACCTGCCACTGACCAGCTATACATTAATGCTCCAGATCCACCTATTGAAGTCACTGTAATATCTGATGTGGTATCTCCATTACATAAAATGTCTGTTGCACTTACTAATGTTAAATCAAGATTGGATAACGCAATTAAACTAACTATTGTAGAATCTATACATCCATTTGCATCTGTAACCGTTAACACATGAGTTCCTAAATTCAAATTAGTTGGGCTTTCCACGTTTTGACCACCAGTCCAAGCAAATACATATGGAGTAATACCTCCAATAGTTGCGGTGTTCGCAATTCCAGTAGTTCCATCATTACAATTCAAATCAACCGTTGTACCTAACGTATTGACTAATGCGGTCGGCTCGCCAACGATAGCCGTCAATGTATCTGCGCACCCATTAGCATCTGTAATAGTTACCCTATACGTATTGGCAGCAACATTACTAATAGCATTGGTCATATCGCCTGTAGACCATACGTAATCCATTGGCATGGTACCTCCGGTGGCTGCGGTTGTAATCATACCGTTGGTATCTAAATAACACAAAACATCGGTTGCGGTTGCACTGGTTACTAAAGCTGTTGGTTCTGTAACGATTACTGTTAGCGAATCCATACAACTATTTGCATCCGTCACTGTTACGGTATAGTTACCTGCTGGAACCGCATTTAGCAAACTATCCGCATCGCCATTGTTCCACGCAAACGTAAAGCCAGTAACTCCGCCTGTTGCAGAAACAGCTACTTCCCCGTTTGTATTACCCAAACATAACGCATTCGATTGGTTAGCGATAGTCAGTAAGATATCAGATGGCTCTGATATTGTTACTAACGTAGTGTCTTGACAATTATTTACATCCGTAACGGTAACAATATGATTACCTGCTAACAAGGCACTAGCTGATGGCGTAGTTACACCGGTTGGCCATGCATATACGTAAGGTAACGCGCCACCTACTACCGTTACACTTGCAGAACCCATTGAATCGCCATAACACACATTGTTAGTGGAAGTAGTAACACTTGCGATAAGAGAATTAGGTTGTGTCAAGTTAGCCAAAGTAGAATCAATACATCCATTTGCATCTGTAATCGTTACTTTATAAAAACCTGAAGACTGATTGAAAATACTATCTGTTGTATTCCCATTATCCCAAGCAAATGCATATGGTAAAATACCTCCTGCACCTGTCACTTTCGCAAATCCTGTCGCAGATCCATTACACGCTACGTTTTGGAAATTGGAAATGGAAGCAGATAAATCTGTTGGTTCAGTGATGACTAATGATGTTGTTTCCGCACAACCATTACCATCGGTAACTGTTAAAGAATACGTACCTGGGCCTTCACTAGAAATTGAACTCGTTGCAGAACCGTTTGACCAAGAGTAGCTATACCCAGTTGTTCCACCTGACCCAAAAACGGTGGCCGAGCCATTATTGGCACCGAAACAAGTCACATCCAATTGCGCTACGGTATTAAGGACTAAATCAGTTGGCTCACTAATATTTACAGTCGTAGATTTAATACAGCCATTATTATCCGTTACTGTTACCGAATAGTTTCCGGCAACCAAGTTTGCATTAGTGCTATCTGTATATCCATTTGACCATAGATAAGAATAGGGAGCTCCACCCCCAATAGCAACTACCGTAGCTGAACCTGTGGCCAGTGAATTACACAATACATCTGTAGCGCCAGAAATGGATATCGTTAATAACGTAGCTGGTTCAATAATTACGACAGAAGCACTATCAAAACACCCATTAACATCGGTAATAGTGACCTCATAGGTACCTACTATTAATGATGGGTTATTGGCTGATGTCACTGAATTTGACCATGAATAAGAGAAGGGCGCTGTTCCACCCGCTACTGCCGCAGTGGCTTCGCCAGAATTGTTTCCTTTACAAATTACATGAGATATGGAGTTAACAGATGCGGCCAATGAATTTGGCTGAGCAATAGTAAATGTACTATCAACCTGACAATTATTTGCATCGGTAACTGTCAATGAATACGAACCAACAGCTAAAGCGGAAACCGAACTAGTTGTTGCCGAAGTACTCCAGCTATACGTATATGAAGGAGTTCCACCCGCTACCGTTGTGGTAATTGATCCGTCTATTACTCCATTACACGTAATATCTGTTACGGTTGGATTCATTAGAAGTAATACGGGTTCGGTGATCGTTACTTGTGTCGTTTCCATACATGAGTTTGCATCGGTAACGGTCACCTGAAATAATCCCGCACCCAAATTGGTGTTCGCTATACTAGTAGACCCATCAGGCCAAGCAAAAGTGTAACCTAGAGTAGCTCCACTAGCGGTTATACTCGCACTACCATCAGTTAATCCAAAACAAGATGCATCTGCAAATGTATTGGAAGAAACGACTAAGGCTGTGGGTTCGTTAATGGTCACTGAATTCACATTTTCACAAGAATTCGCATCCGTTATCGTCACGGTATAGGTACCTGCAGTCCCCGTAATGTTTGCGGTTGTAGTTCCATCATTCCAAGAGTAAACGTAAGGTGAGTTTCCACCTGCAGCAGAAACTATTGCGGATCCATCGGAACCATTGAAACATAAAACATCGTTTACAGAACCTATAGTTGAGGCTAATGAAGATGGGGTGGTCGTCACCGTAGCCGATGTCACAGCCGTACAACCTTTAGCATCCGTTATTGTTAGATTATAAAGCCCTCCATTGAGTGAACCTATCACCGCAGAAGTACCTCCATTATCCCAGTTAAAACTATAAGGAGCAGTACCGCCCATTGCTAAAGAAGTCACTGAACCATTGCCCACACCAGGACAAGTTTCTGGCGAAGTACTCCCGATACTTACCATCAGAGTCGTTGGCTCTAAAATGGTAAATGCAGTATCATGGGTACAAGCCGTGTTATCGGTAATGGTCACACTGTAACTCCCCGCAGCTAAACTTGAAACCACAGAAGCAGTTTGGCCATTTGACCACGCGTAAGTATATGGAGCAGAACCTCCGGCAACCGCTAAAGAAATTGACCCATCGCCAGCGCCATTACAAGAAATATCGTTTAATGTTTCATTAAACACCATAGGAACTGGACCACCCACTGTTACACTCATAGAATCAGAACAAAGTCCGGCATCAAGAATAGTAATTTGGTATGTTCCGGCAGGTAAGCCTAATTGAAGAGCTCCTGTGTTTCCATTAGACCAAGAGTACGTATATGGAGATTGACCACCAGTGGCGTACACCACCGCTTGACCATCTGTAGCGTTACTACACGTTACATTAGTGGTGGTTAACACATTGCCTAATGGAGCAGGTTTAACCACTACTTTCATGGTATCAACATAAGAACAATTAAACGCATTGGTTATGGTTACCAAGTAATCTTTAGAACCTGTTGGCACCACGGTAGCTGTTGAGCCAGAACCAGAAATTGTTGGGTCGCCTGTTGGCCATGTATACGTTATCGCTCCATACGCATTCACATTTATGGTCTCTCCAGCACAAACAGAAGTTGGGTTTTGTAAATATGTGGTGTTTGGGGCCGGAGGAACAATGACGGAAATACTATCAAATTCACTATTACACCCATCCCCAAAGTTAGAGGAATAAAACATAGTAGTTACCTGTGGGGCAACGCTCAAACTGGCTCCAGAACCAAGAGCCTGTGTCGTGTCTGTAGAAGGAGTGCTAAACCAATAGGTGGTTACATTTTCATCATACGTATATGAAATATCTACTGATGTTTGAATGGCACAATAACTACTGTAATAGTTATATGGAGTAAGTTTAATAGATAGTGTACCGTCTACCAAGTAATTTTGAAGCTGTGTGGCAGAAATGGTAAACGATACTGACTGGGTATTACCACACGTGGTATACGTGTACCGAGTTCGTCCAATATAACTGTTGTTCTCATCAAATGCATTTATGTATTGACTAGAAGAACTATACTGACCAGAAAAGTTAATTGTTACATTTAGCAATCCTGTACTTCCCGTTGGTAAGCCGGTAAATACATGACTCATTTGTGAGTTGTAATATGGAGTTGGATTTTGAACGGCAGATGATCTATTTAAAGTTCTACTCACTAAGCCAACGTTTCCATTAGAGGCAACTAAAGTTCCTGTTGTACCAGGACAATAAAAAGTTGCCGTAGAAGTAATGGGACCTGGAGAAATTATTTGAGTTGGAGATGTTACGGTCACTGAATCTGTAACCACGCAGTTATTTGCATCTGTAATTGTTACCACATTTAAACCACCTGCTACTTGCGCATCAGTAGAATCTGCAGTTCCTGAAGGCCATAAATAGGTATATGATGACGTTCCCCCGGAAACAGAAACTGTTGCCGAACCATCTGCACTTCCATAACAAGAAGCCGCAGTATTTATGGTTGAAACAACCACTATTTCGCTAGGCGAAGTAATTTCAACAGAGTCGATCACGACACAGTTATTACCACCCGTTACCGAGTAAGCATACACTCCTGCCATTAAACTACTAACAGAAGTAGTTGTATCACTATTTGACCACGCATAAGAGTATGGTGTTGTTCCTCCTGTAACAGCTAATGAAGCAGAACCATTAGTATCTGCAAAACAAGATAAATTAGTGATTACTGCCGTTATGGCTGGTGATTGAATTACCGTTATAGCTACAGTATCTCTACATATATTTGAACCTGAACTAACGGCTACATTGTAATTTGTAGTTGTATTTGGACTCACAGAAATGGTAGCATTAGTATCTGAGCTACTCCATAAAACATTTCCAGAATTTCCGCCACCAGAGTTAGAAGAAGTTGCATCTGCATAGCAGACACTTGGGCTAAATTGACCTAACGTAGATCTAGAGCTTTGATGAGCAAAATACCATCTATCATTCCATCTAGAATAAGTTAAATCGGTCATGCTACTATACACATTCGCGGTAGGTGCCGCATCTGTCCAGGTACTGGTAGTTAGATCATAACGACCTAAAGAACGGTAACTACCCTGACCTAAATTCGTTCCGACATGCGCCACAAATGAAATTCCAGCATCAGTACATTCTGCAACTCCATATGAAGCCCATCCATTATAAAAATAAATATTGTTTCCTATGTAATGTGTTCCAAGAACCTCTACATTACCATTACTTAATGTGATTTTATACATTACATTATCACTTCCAGACCATAGAATCACAAATCCAGTTCCTGCCGCTACTAATGAGTTGTTGGAAGCATTAATAGTTTGAGATAATGGAATAGTTGCTCCGTATGCTAAACCAGCATCCATCTTACGAATGGCGCTAATTGCCTGGGTATAGGTAGAAACTCTTGAGAAATTATTATACGCTGTATTCCAAAAAGTATATAACTGCCCGTTAGATAAATCACTAAAAATACCATCTCTTACGGGTAAATTAGTATAGGTATTCAAATCCAAGTTATAACGAGTACAATAACTTGTCCCATTTGAATATATGTAACTACGCGTTACGGCAATTCCACCACTATGACCTCCATGTTGATCAAAAACAGAATTTAAATTATTAAGTGTTAGACTTTGAAGTTCAAAACCGCACGTACTATTTACGCTAAGGTCTACGCTATCTGCTGAACAAAGCGTTGTATCTACTTGGTCAATACGTGCATCTAATAAATTGACGAACGTTGAGTCTGTATTTAAACACCCATTTGAGTTCGTTACAGAAACCGAGTAATAACCTAACGCATCTACAAATGTAGATGCAGCTGTTGCTCCATTGCTCCATACATATGAGCTAAAACCAGTGGCTGCAGAAATTTGCACAGAATCTACATTACAGTAATTAGCAGTATCTACCAAAGAAATTGTGGGAATCGTATTAACGGTTACCGCGATGGTATCTGAACATGCGGTAGCACCATACGAAACAGTAATACTGTAATTTGTAGTGGCTGTTGGTGCAATTGAAATATTAGGAGAACTAGCTCCAGTGCTCCAAGCATAGGAGTTTATAGCACTTGTTCCCCCTACACCGTTATGACTTGCGTCTGCATAGCCAATGTTTTCACTATTAGACCCTGCAAAATTCCCACCTTCCGAATGAAAGTACCAGCGGCTATTCCAAGGCGAGTAGGTTAAACTGGCCATGTCGCTTAAACTAGCTGAAGTAAAAGTACTCGCAAGACTAAAAGTTGACGTTGAAATATTAAAACGGGCAATGGTATTAGAGTTCGTCCCTGCAGTTGAATTAGAGTTAGCTCTAAAAACAACACTATGTCCTTGACCATTACATTCTGCAACACCCCATGAAGCCCAATTTTCAGCACCATAATAGGTTCCTGTCATATTATAAAAACCTAAATTAGTAACGTTACCAGTGGGTAAATCAATTTTATAGAAAGTAGAATTGTTTTTAGACCATAAAATCACATAACCCGAACCCGCAAAAACCATGGAACTATAACCTGCATTTATCGTTTGACTTAATGTGATTACAGACCCTGTATAGTTTAAGGATGCGTCCATTGTACGCAAAGAATTTATCGCATTTGTGTAAGTCGTATTTGAATTGAAATTGCTATTAGTTGAATTCCAAAAAGTGTAGAGTTGGCCAGACGATAAATCACTGAATAAGCCATCTCTTCGACTCAAACTAGTTGGATTAGTCAGATTTGCAGAGTAACGAGCTGTGTAATTATCACCTGTTAAATAGACATAGTTTGGGGTAATGGCAATACCTCCACGATCATCACCTGTATATGAGTTTGCTCCTACTTGGCTAGTATTATTTAGAGTAAGGGAGCTCAATGTAAAAAAGCATCCAGTAGCTGATGACAGCTCTAGAGTATCACCTGCACAAATAGCCGTATCTCCATTATTAATATTTGGATCTAATAAATTCACAAAACTTTCATCTACAGCAGTACATGTGTTGGATCCGGTTACTGTTACTTTATATGCACCAGAATTATTGGCTGTAATAGTAGAACCCGTAGCCCCTGTACTCCATAGGTAAGAAGAAAAAGTTCCTGCATCTAAAACAGTTGAGCTTGAACATAGTGTTACTGTATCAGAAAGAGTGGGTGTTGGGGCAGTTAATGCAGTAACAAGAATAGTGTCACTCTTCGAGCACACACTATTAGAAACAGTAACGCTATAGGTACCTGCAGTGGTTACATTTTCAATTTGATTCGTTCCGCCACTAGACCAGTTATAGCTTAACACCCCTAATGGAGAAGTTAAAACAGTGGTGTCTCCTGGACAGTACGAAACATCTGGACCCAGGTTTACGTTAGGCACATTTACTACAATATTGGTTCCATTATCCCCTCCTGTCTGAACAGGATTAGAAGAAACCACACGAATTCTGTAACTAGAACCAGCTGGTGTATTTGCGGGTATAATTGCCGCAATTGTAGACGCTGTTATTGACGCAACCGATCCAATTGTAGTGGGACTAGAAAAACTACCACTTGCATTAGACATTTGTGCCGTAAATACATTTCCAGCATTAAATGATAACGAGTTCAGAGTGAAGTTGACACTTACATTAGAACTGTCGCAAAAAGGACCCGAAATAGCAGAAGTCTGTAATCCGAAACTCATCACCTCATAGGAGTTCCAAGAAGTACCGCTCAGCACCCATAATTTATCATTCGCAATAGACACTCCCCAATTATAAGGCGTACCTGCTGAAGTTGGTAATTGACTTGCCCCTACATAAGATCCTGTGGCTTTATTAATAAAAAGTAATTTTCTATTGATTCTATCATACAAACCAATTTCTTTTCCTACACAGCCAGTATACACAATGTTATAATTGGTTAACCCATAACTAGCAGGCATATTAGATATGGAAATCGTACCTATTTGAACCCCCGTCAGACGAGAATATCTATAAATAGATGAGCCATTAAAAAACAACATTTCGTTATTGGCATCATCAAAAGCACCTTGGCTTTGGTAATTAGGTTGATGACTTCCAGAAAACAAAACGGTACCACCAGAAACATATCCATTACTCGCACCAACGGTAAATTGGTAAATACCGGAATTTCCATAAGCGTTACCCTCCAATTGACTTGTACCCGGGTTCCACCATAAACCGCGCATTGTTGTTGAAAAATAGTAAGAAGAAAGTACCGCTCCATTTACTCCGCTATGGGTACGGATACGATTACCGTCAATAGCGTAATACACATTCTTTATCGGGTTGTGAACCAAAGCCACTTGCGAGGAACCCGTTCCGCCAGAAATAGTTAACGTTTGAACCGTACCCGTTGTAGAAATACCACATTGCGCATACGATGTGCCCATGCTAATTGACAATAAAGAGCTTAAGAGAAAATAG
>JBLFZF010000043.1:0-24929 GCA_047610145.1 Salibacteraceae bacterium
CGCATCCGAACCGGTAATGATTGGCGTATGCATCCATACAAAACCCTTTTGGTTAAAATACTCATGCACGGCAAAAGCAGCGGCATTTCTAATTCTCAATACGGCCGAGAAATAATTGGTACGTGGCCGTAAATGCGCGATCTCTCTTAGAAATTCTAAAGAGTGACGTTTAGGCTGTAAAGGATACTCATCGGTACTGGCATCTCCTAGAATTTTAATCTCCTGGGCTTCTACTTCAAAGCTTTGACCGGCACCTTGACTTTCAATTAGATTACCTACAATGCTCAAACAAGCACCGGTAGTGATACGTTTTAATACGTCTTCATCAAAACTGGCGTTATTCGCAACTACTTGAATATTATTAATAGTAGATCCATCATTCATCGCAATGAACGATACATTCTTGCTACCTCTTTTGGTACGCACCCATCCTTTAATAGTTACTCCGTCTTGTGTGCCATTACTGGCCAACAGGTCTTTGATTTTTGTTCGCATTGGTTTCATCTAATTATTAAGGGAGCAAAGGTAGTTTTTTGCAATACTTTAATATGTTTTTAGGTTTGGAAAAGGAACGGAGAATTATTATTCGCCTACTTGATCAACCACATTCCTAAAAGTCAAGTTAATTCGCAACCCATCCACTCGTTTTTGCTGGGGCACTTGATGTTTGTAATTTTCCTGTACTCCAGACCCCATGAAAAGCAAACTACCTGGTTCTAAGTGTACTTTCACTTCATCTTTGGGCTCTTTCATATTTCGCAAATCGAATCTACGGGTCACTCCTAGATTTAAAGACGCAATTTTAGGATCTACACCCAAGGCCGTTTCGTTATCCGAATGCCAACCCATTTTATCTGTTCCATCTCGATAGGCATTCAATAACACACTATTGTAATCCTCTCCGGTTAGTTTTTCAATTTGATGTTTTACTTGCAACAATTCGACAGACCACGATTGAATTTCGTGCTTCACACCAGAATAATCAAAACCCACTTCCACATCCGCAACCCAAGCAGCTAATCTTGGAATGGGGTGCGTTTTTCCGAAAACAGTTAATTCGGGTTGCTCCCAATTATAATTCTCCCACAAATGCTGCTTTAGGCTTTCTTGGGCTTGCAGATTCAAAAATCCGGAATAATACCAGGCCTTTCCTTCTTTTAATGGAAGGCTAATTTTCAATTCTGAACGCTCAAACAATGACATAATTCAAAAATAGTCATTGAATTTGGCTTACTTAACAAATCTTAAACCTATTTAGTGATTGTAGATAGGGGTCATTGGCATATTTTTTTAATTTAGCGGCCTATTAAAAATTGAACAGATTTTCAATTAATTAGCATGGCATCAAGCAACTCGAGTAAATCATATTTTTCCGTTATCATTAGTATATCTCTCGTACTCTTTATGCTGGGCATTACGGGGTTATTGGTTTTAAAAGCGAAATCCATTTCTGATTCGGTAAAAGAAAACATTGGTATCACTGTTTATTTACGAGATGATGTAAAAGATGTGGACGTAAAAAGGCTTCAAAAGTCGCTAGATGCTTCTCGTTTTGTGAAAACTACAGAATTTATTTCGAAAGAAGACGCTGCGGAGATTTTACAAGCCGATTTAGGCGAAGACTTTGTAGACTTTTTAGGATACAATCCATTATTGACTAGTATTGACGTACGAATGAATGCCGAATATGCGCACCCCGATAGTTTGACTTGGATTGAAGCAGACTTACTAAAAAACCCTAAAATACGTAATGTAGATTACCATAAAGACTTACTAACGGCAGTCAACGAAAACATTCAAAAAATTACGGTCGTATTGGTCGGGTTCTCAATCATGCTGCTATTTGTAGCTATGGCGTTAATCAACAGTACTATTAGACTTTCTATTTATTCTAGACGATTTATCATTCGAAGCATGCAATTAGTGGGGGCAACACCTCAGTTTATTATGCGTCCGTTTGTTATGAAAAGTATCGTTAATGGATTTTACGGAGCACTTATATCCATCGTGTTGATGGCAGTGGTGGTATATTCTATACAAAAACAAATGCCCGAAATTTTCGGCATTGATGACGTAACCTTATATGCCATGGTGATTGGCGGTGTAATTGGCTTAGGACTATTCATTAGCTGGTTAAGCACCACATTTGCAGTGCGTAGATATTTAAAATTAAAAACAGATCAATTATACCGATAGTTATGGCTAACAAAAATGAAATGTCAGGTGGCGACCAAATGCCATTCACAAAAACAAATTACATGTACTTAATCGCAGGATTTGTACTTATTGTTGTTGGATTCTTTTTAATGTCTGGTGGTGGTTCTGATGACCCTGCAGTATATAGTGACGCTATTTTTTCTATGCGTAGAATTACTATTGCCCCTATCGTGATTTTATCCGGTTATGGAGCAATCTTGTATGCTATTATGAAAAAAACCCACGAGTAATTTTTCTCAATGAGTTTATTGGAAGCAATTGTTCTTGGAATTATTCAAGGACTCACCGAGTTTTTACCTGTAAGTAGTAGTGGTCATTTAGAATTAGCTAAGGCTATTTTTGGAGGCAATAGTTTACCAAAAGAAAGTATGGCATTTACCATTCTTTTACACGGAGCTACGGCATTAAGTACCATTGTGGTATATCGTAAAGATATTGGACAAATCATTGCCGGTTTGTTTTCTAAGGATTGGAACGAAGAGAAAATTTTCTCCGTGAAAATCATTTTATCTATGATTCCGGCCGCTTTAATTGGGGTATTATTTAACGAACAACTAGAAGTGATGTTTAGTGGACAAACCCTATGGATTGGGTTTTTGTTGCTGCTCACGGGTGGGTTATTACTACTCGCTGATCGGGCAAAATCTACTGAAAAACCAGTAACCTTTAAGTCCTCTGTTCTTATTGGTATTTCTCAAGCCATTGCTATTCTTCCCGGAATATCCAGATCTGGAGCGACTATTTCTACCGCAGTATTATTGGGTATTGACAAAGAGAAAGCAGCACGTTTCTCATTTTTAATGGTGGTTCCTTTGATTTTAGGGAAAATGGCGAAAGACATTTTAGATGGCGGTAGCGACTTCGGTTCACTTTCCATTCCGGTGTTATCTGGAGGTTTTATTGCCGCTTTTGTAGCCGGTATTCTAGCGTGTACTTGGATGATTTCTTTAGTTAAGAAAAGTAAGTTGAAGTATTTTGCCTACTACTGTTTTGTAGTTGGAGCAATTGCCATTACGATAAACTTAATCTAAACCCATTTCATGTCGAACATTTACGATTTTAGAGGAGGAGAAATGCTATTGGTAGACAAGCCTCTAGAATGGACCTCATTTGATGTAGTGAACAAACTACGTTGGCAACTCAAGCAAAAAACAGGTATCAAACGATTCAAAGTAGGTCATGCGGGCACGTTAGACCCATTAGCTACCGGTTTATTGATTATTTGTTGCGGCAAGGCTACCAAAACCATAGACTCATTTATGGGAATGCCTAAAGAGTATACTGGAACGATAGTTTTAGGCGCTACTCGACCATCCTATGATATGGAAACGGAGATAGATCAAGAGTTTGACCTTTCCGAAATTTCTGATGAGGATATTCTTAAAGCCGTAAAAACTTTTATTGGCGAAATTCAACAAGTACCACCTCTCTATTCTGCGAAGAAAGTAGATGGCAAAAAAGCCTATGATTTAGCTAGAGCAGGTTCTGATTTGAAATTGAAAGCCAACGCTATTACCATTCACGAATACGAAATTACTCGGATAGAATTACCGGAAGTTGACTTCAGAGTGAAGTGTTCAAAGGGCACTTATATTCGTTCTTTAGCCCATGATTTAGGTGCGGCATTGAATAATGGAGGCTACTTAAAAGCATTGAGAAGAATTGCTATTGGTGAATACAAAATTGAAGACGCAAATTCTGTAGATCACTGGGTAACCGAGATTAAAGATGCAGAAGTGGTTCCTTTTGAGGAGTAGATTTTTATACCCCTCCTTTCCCTAAAAAATTCACCTCATATTTGTAAGTCAATTAACATATAAAATCTGCCCTGATTCTAACGAATATGGCTTTAAAAATATTTTGCATTTTTCCCCTTGGAGCAGAGCAATTTCCTAGATAAAGGCACTTTTTCAAATTAGGAAGCTCCTCTTGCTGAAAAGCATCTTGTCCTTTTTTTGTGCGACCAAAAAAAGAACGAAAAAAAGACGCTTTTTGGAAGGTGGATCCCAAGCGACCGTGTTTCTGAACTCTACGTGCTCTTGTCGCAAAAGCGACCGCATCTTCGAGTACTGAAACACTTCCACTGACCAAAAAGAAATACCTAGTAAATCGACTTTTCCTACCAGCTAAATCTATTATTAATAGAAAAAAAAGATTGTGCCTTTATCTAGGCAATTGCTTTGGAGCAGGGGACGAATTGAACAGAGTAAAACTCAGGGGGATTGACCGCATTAACGATTGGAGCGGCATCCTTTTTTGAGAACCGAAAAAAAGATACAGCGAAAAGCGTGACCACTGGTTATTTGAAAATAACTAGTGGGAATGCCCAAACCCATACAAACCCAACAATAACGCACAATTCACGCTCTAATTGAAGGTTATTTCGTATTTTTGCCGACTTTTAAACAATTTTGCTAAAGCTATCACTCAAATTTTCAATGATTTGAGACTCTGGTTTTAGTTACGCTAACAGAAAAAACGACACCAAAGATGAAGTTAACAAAGTTCAAGATTGATATTCCTGAAGAGTTAATCGCTCAACATCCAGCACCAGAAAGAGATGAATCTCGTTTAATGGTATTGCACCGTGAAACGGGTGAGATTGAGCACAAAGTGTTTAAAAATGTGGTCGATTATTTTGGAGAAGGTGATGTAATGATCATGAACGACTCTAAAGTTTTTCCAGCAAGATTATACGGTAACAAAGAAAAAACAGGCGCTAGAATTGAAGTTTTCTTATTGAGAGAGCTAAATTCTGAAAGTCGTTTGTGGGATGTATTAGTTGATCCAGCGCGTAAAATTAGAATTGGCAACAAACTTTATTTCGGTGAGAACGATGATTTAGTGGCGGAAGTAATTGACAATACTACGTCTAGAGGTAGAACGTTACGTTTCCTTTTTGATGGAGATTACAACGATTTCAAAAACTTGATTTACCAAATGGGTGAAACTCCGCTTCCAGATTACATCAAACGGGATGTGGAGCCTGAAGATGAAGAAAGATACCAAACCATTTTTGCAAAAACCGAAGGTGCAGTAGCTCCATCATTTGCAGGATTGCATTTCAGTAGAAACTTGATGAAGCGTTTAGAGCTTCAAGGGGTTGATTATTCATACCTTACCATAAACACTAGTTTAGGAAGTTTTCGTCAGGTAGAGGTAGAAGATTTGACTAAACATAAAATGGATAGCGAAAAGCTTGTCGTTCCTGAAGAGGCTGCTCGAGTGGTAAACGCTGCCAAAAGAAATAAGAAAAGAGTTTGTGCAGTAGGTACTTCGGTACTTAGAAGTTTAGAAACTACGGTTTCTACGGATGGGTTCTTAAAATCTTACGATGGTTGGTCGAATAAATTTTTATTTCCCCCGCATGAATTTTCTGTCGCAAATTCTTTAATCACTAACTTCCACGATTCACATTCTACTTTACTAATGGCTGTTGCTGCCTTTGGAGGGTATGATGAAGTGATGCACGCCTATGAAGTGGCACTTAAAGAAAAATACAGATTCCATGCATACGGTGATGCTATGTTAATTATCTAAGACGAGTAGTTCGCTACAGTCACTTTTTAGGATGTTGAAAACAGATATACGTAAGCTATCTTTAGAAGAGATCATTGATCAAACTAGCGCGTTTGGCTTTGAGAAATTTCGCGCACGTCAAATTGATGACTGGCTTTGGAAAAAGTCTGCCAAGTCGTTTGATGAAATGCTTAATCTTTCGAAAAAGCATCGGGATATTTTAAACGAAAATTTTTCTATTCTTCCCGTAACTATTGCAGAAGCGCAACGAAGTATTGATGGTACGTTTAAATACGCTTTAAAACTTCACGATTCTAAAATTACGGAAGGCGTTCTTATTCCAACTGACACAAGAAATACCGCGTGTGTTTCGTCTCAGATTGGATGTAGTTTAGCGTGTACTTTTTGTGCGACCGGAAAACTAAAAATGCTACGTAACATTGACTCGGCTGAGATTTATGATCAAGTGGCGCTCATTGATGCCGAAGCAGAGAAACATTACGGCAAAGGATTAACCAATATTGTTTTTATGGGAATGGGTGAACCCCTATTAAACTATAAAAACTTGTTGCGTGCTATTGATAAAATCACTTCTCCAGAAGGGTTGAATATGGCTTCTAAGAGAATCACGGTTTCGACTGCGGGTATTGCTAAGATGATTCGCAGGTTAGGTGATGACCAGGTTAAATTTAACCTGGCTGTTTCTTTGCATGCTGCTATGGATAGCAAGCGCGATAAAATTATGGCGATTAATGAATCCAATAACTTGGATATATTAATGGACTCATTAAAATATTTCTACGAGAAAACGGGCAATAAAATCACGTTCGAATATATTTTATTCAAAGGATTTAACGACACCAAAGAAGATGTTCGTGCCTTGGCCAATTTGTGCGCACAGGTTCCTGCTAAAGTGAACATTATTGAATACAATACTATTGACGATGCCATCTTTACCAAAAGTACGCAGCATAGTACGGAAGAATTCCAGTCCTTTTTAAAGTATAAGGGGGTAGATTCTCAGGTACGTAAAAGTAGAGGCGATGATATTGATGCTGCTTGTGGTCAGCTAGCTAATAAAAATGGTGCTGTTTTAAAAGACGGTGTAGAATAAAGGTTTCTATTCATAAAATATTTAAAAAAGGACGTTTAATTTAGATTAAACGTCCTTTTTTTTTCTATGGAATAGATGGAAATTAAACGGCATTAATTTCCATAACTCATCTATACGAGCCGTTTCGTATGTTCTTTTTTTGTACGCCAAAAAAAAAAATCAAAAAAAGACACTTTTTGGAAGGTGTATAAGCAACCACTACTATGATTACTTTTAAATTCCTAAGAGAATTTTGCAAGCGATTGTGGCTCCAGCATTTTCCATGCTATTATCGTTAATAGCGACCGTAATTCCAAGTGCTGGAACACTACCACTAACCAAAAAGATTAAACTTTCAATTATTATTGTACTTCCTAATTAAGTTAGGTCGATTTCTAAACCAAGGCTAATGGGAATGGTCCATTTATAAATTCATTAACTTTTCGCGCTCCGTATTTTCACTATTTCACCCCATTAAAACGAGTCACCCCTCTAGATTAAACGTCCTTTTTGTTTTTTACAAAAAATTACTTCTTTCATCATAGGTCGCAATACGCTCCACCTTGTATATTTGTGACCCTGAAAACATGAGTGTATTAGACCAAATAAAAGCTCCGGTAAAAACGGAGATGACCGGATTTGAAGCCAAGTTTCGCGAGTCTATGAAAAGTAGAGTTTCTTTACTCGACAAAATCATGCACTACATTATTAAGCGAAAAGGAAAGCAAATGCGTCCTCTTTTTGTTTTCTTAACCGCTAAAATGAATGGGGGCATTACCGAATCTACCTATACAGCGGCTTCACTTATTGAATTACTACACACCGCTACTTTAGTACATGATGACGTAGTAGATGTAAGTTATGAGCGTAGAGGTTTCTTTTCGATCAATGCGCTTTGGAAAAACAAGATTGCCGTTTTGGTAGGTGATTACTTGCTATCGAGAGGTTTATTGGTGGCATTAGACAACGATGAGTTTGCTATTTTAAAAATAGTAGCAAATGCGGTTAAAGAAATGAGTGAAGGAGAACTTTTACAAATGGAAAAAACCCGTAACCTTAACTTTGATGAATCCATTTACTATGATATCATTCGTCAAAAGACAGCCACATTAATTGCTGCTTGTTGTGCTGCTGGTGTTGCTTCTTCAGGTGGAGATAAAGATATGATTGAAACAGCTCGTTTATTTGGTAACGATGTAGGGATGGCATTTCAATTAAAAGATGATTTATTCGATTTTGGAGAAGGTTCAAAAATTGGTAAACCAACGGGTATCGATATCAAGGAAAAGAAAATGACTTTACCGATGATTTACGCATTAAACAATGCGCCTAAGTCGGAACGGAAGAAATACATCAAGATCATTAAGAATCACAACGACAACTCTAAGAAAGTAAACGAAGTGATTCAATACGTGCTTCAGAGCGGAGGTATTGAACATACCACCGCTAAGATGATGGAGTTTACCGAAAGTGCCAAAGAACGCCTTAAAAGCTTTCCTGATGGCGAAGCAAAAGACTCTTTATTGTTAATGGTGGATTACACTATTAACAGGCAGAAGTAGATTTCGCAAAAACTATCTCTGTACATAATCCTGTACATTTTGGATCTTTGTGAAAAATTAAGACTATGGAAATCACCACGCTCACCGATTTTAGACAAAACTTGCGTCACTATTTTGAGAAGGTATTTGAAATGGGTAAACCTCTTTTCATATCCAGACCAAAGGGACATGACATGGTACTTATTAGCAAAAGCGAATACGAGAGCATGTAAGAGACTTTTCATTTAATGAAAAGCCCTAAAAATGCGGAACGCCTATTACAAGCTATTGAGGAAGACCAACAAAACACAGGTACTGTTAGAGAGTTATTAGACTAATATGGAATTAGTTTACACATCAGGTGCTTGGACGGATTACTTGTATTGGCAAAAAACCGATAAAAGAATACTTCGAAAAGTAAATGCCATTTTAAAGGATATCCAACGCACCCCTTTTGAAGGTATTGGGGCACCCGAATCTCTTAAACATAATCTAAATGGATATTGGTCCAGACGAATTACCTTAGAACTTCGTTTAGTTTATAGAGTTTTTAATGACCAAATTCGAATTATTCAATGTAGGTATCACTATTAACTCAAAAGCCCCACATTTTCATGTGAGGCTTAGGTTAAAACAGTCTGGTGAAACTTCAATGTAAATAAATCAAAACCTATTTTTCCAAACTCAATATCATTTACTAATTGCGGAAGGCCAAAATTCGCGGGGATCCAAACTCACACAAATAACTTTCACATCTGGATCTTTTATTAAATAATTAGCCCACTCCGAGCTTTTTTCATTAAGCCTACCCGAAAAAGTAGCCCAAAATACGACCGCATAGTATTGTGTATTTAAATTCAGTGTTACTTTAGACCCATCCATTTTCACAAAGTAATCATTAAAATAATTTGTAGTATCCAAGTCTAATTCTTCAGAATACGCAGGTTCCTTAAAAACATTAAGGAATCCAGTGGTTGAACTTGAACAATCTGAAGAGTCAAGTTTTGAAATATACTTGCCATTCTTTGTATATAAAAAAACTCTATTTACAGAATATGGCAAGTCAATGTAACGAAAAAAACCAGATTCTGAAATTGAAAATGAATAGTCACAATTAAGATTCTGGCTTTCCATTGCTTTTAGAATTTTCTGTTCACTTGTAACTTTTGGTTTTTGTATTCCATATACAGCCAACATTATTGGTTGACAGCTTCCAAATGAAAAAACCAAACATATCAACAAAAAAGAATTCAATAGTTTCACAAGAATAGTTTTTTAGCTTATTTCAGATTCAACCACTACATATCCGTAAGTCATTATTTCCACTCCATTAATCAATATTAATTGTTCAACGGAATGAAATTCATACTCACCAGTCTTTAATGTAATTGAACTATATGGACCTCCATTTAGTATATTTCCCGGAACAATTAAATCATCATCAATACCAAATTCCGATTCAGCATGATCTAATTCTTCCAGTAAATATAAGGTAGTACTCCCAATTCCTGACTCATTTGGATTAATATTAACAATTGAACCTGATACATCTCCACTAACAGTAAAGTCACACATCCCAAAACATGCAGAGCAACCACACCTTTTCCCATCTCTAGGTCTATCATCTGTGCCTCTATGCAAAACAGCATGAACGGTCACCGACCAACTTAATTTGAATTGTGGTGTCGGTATCTATTTTTCCAGCTCAGCAGTACTCACAGATGCTTCTTGAAAACAGGATATAGAAATAAATAAGCCAAGGGAGATCAATAAAAGATTAATAATTTTCATTATTATAAAGTTAAAATAAAGTTAGCTACTCGTTTACTTTTCGCTTTCCGCAAATCTTATTAGAGTTTCTTGCAAGAATTAAAAAATTGAGGCAATAATAATAATCATCATCCGGTTAACTAAAAAGCCCCACATTTTCATGTGAGGCTTACCAAATAATTTCATTTTTCACTATTCTATCATCACTTTTCGAGTGTACTGAAAATCCTCAGAAATTACGCTTAATACATACATTCCTTTTGGTAAGTTTGATACATCAATTTGTGATTGCTCTACCATTTCTAACTTTTCAGAATACACCACTTTACCCGTAATATTGGTTAAAGAGATTTCTGAATGGCTTACCGTCATGGGTAATGAAAAATTAAGTAACGTAGAAGTAGGATTTGGATACGCTTTTAGATCGGTTTTATTTACAACGTTTTCAATGCTTAGAGCGAAATCAAACTCTATGAGCCAAACATCCATTTCACCATTACTAATTTCAGTTTTATTACCAGAAACACCAAGACTTTCAAAATAAACAGAATATAATGTCAGATCACTATGAATTACATTCATGGTGAATAACCCCATTGGCAATCCCAAATTTGAAAAAGACAAAGACCCATCCTCTTGGGTAACATCGCTTGGGTAAACAACTATTGATGAATTTGGGTCACCTACTACTTGAAATTCAAATTGAATAAAGTCAGAAGCAACAACTCCGTTGGAATAGGTTGGGTTTGATTTTATTTCCAAGTGCGTATTCAATTCTTCAAAAGAAAGCACTCCTTTATTTGTTCCATCATCATTACCTCCGGTTGTACCATCACCCCAATAACCTTCTGGGTACCATAACCAGCCATTTAAAACATGCGTATATCCTGGGTGATCATGATCAGTTGGATCAGTAGTAAAAATAACGCCATCGTTGCTCATTAAAAAATTATTTTCATCGACATTACACGCTAACGTTGGCACCGTAGATAATGTTTGACTTGGGTAAACCAACTCATTATATTGATTAAATTGTTGTGTAAAATCCGCTAATTGAGGATTACAAGCAAGTTTAGATGCAAGATTTCCCGTTTGCTTACCAGACAAAATCTCAAAAGTATTACACCCATAAGGACTAATACTCCCCATCCGTTTTTCAATTCCAACTACTCTATCAGAAATCCCATTCCCTTGAGCATCCTTAACAAAATTAATCGAAGGGATATCTGAAATTCTAAAATGAATGATTTTTAAACCTGGTGCCATATAGGGATTATAATATGGTTGTGACTGTTCATATGCATCCCACGTTGCATAGCTTATGTAGTGAAAATATGGTGTCACTGTATTTGTTGCTGGGTCAGACCATGCAAATGATTGGCTATCACCTAAATATGAAGCTCCTTGGGTTCCATTACTCATTATTATATACTGAGTAATTCCAAATGCAAAATCTGAACCACTACATTTCTGTTCGCATCCGGTTTCAACCAATACACCTGGCGCTGCGGGCAATGGGCCATTATCCACAACAATAATATTATCAGCTGCATCTAACCCATAAATCCGATAATAATGATTAGCGGTCATATATTGCTTATCCACGCCTAAATAAGACTTGTTTTGAAAAAATTGTACTTGAGGGGTTAAAACTAACTGTCCATTTACAGTCTCCTCTTTTAAAATATCTACTCGCCAGCGCACAACATTCTGGTTGCTTGTATTTTCCCAAGCTAACACTTGGTTTGATCTCTCGGGCTCTAATAAAGTTTGAATTCCTTGAGTTTGCCCAATCAAAATACCACTACAGCAAATTGAAATAGAAAATAAAGCAGCACTTAGCACCGCTTTTGTTTTGTTTTGTTAAACATTTGATTAATTATTATAGGTTATTATTAAATACGTGTTAAGATTCTAAATGTAATTAAAATAAACAATAAAAAACGAAAGCCCCACATTTTCATGCGAGGCTTTCCATACAATATATTAAAACGTTTTTTAGTACGCTCTCTCGTTACTTCCTTCCATGTAGTTCATGAATGCTTTATTCACTACTTTAAACCCACCTGGAGTAGGATATCTACCTGAAAAATACCAATCTCCTGGATTTTTAGGACATGCATCTTTCAATCCGGCTAAACCTTGGTAAATTACTTCTACCTCGGCATCAATTTCTGGCGGAGTCACTAACTCTGCAATCTTAGCTGAAATTTCTTCTACTGTGAATGGATCATACACTTCGCTTACGTAGTTTCTAATTTCTGATTTAGGTAAGGACTCTTGCGCTTTACATTTTTTATAAACGTCATCCAACACCTTACTCATTCCTCTATCTTCCAATAAAGCAACGGCAGCTCTAAAGGCAATAAAATCGCCCATTTTCGCCATATCAATTCCGTAACAATCCGGGAACCTAATCTGTGGTGCAGAAGACACAATAATTATTTTCTTTGGATGTAAGGTATCCAAAATTCTCAAAATACTTTGTTTCAATGTGGTCCCTCTAACAATAGAGTCGTCTACCATCACCAAGGTATCTTTTCCATTCTTCACCACTCCATAAGTCACATCATACACGTGAGCCACTAAGTCATTTCTACCTTCATCTTGGGTAATAAACGTACGTAACTTGGCATCTTTAATGGCCAACTTATCCATACGGGTTGTTTTCGATAAAATCTCATTGATTTTGTCTGGAGTTGCACCTGCACCCAACGCAACAATTTCTTCTGATTTACGCACATTCAAGTGATCGTTAGCGGCTTTCATCAAACCGTAAAACGATACTTCTGCCGTATTTGGAATAAACGAGAAAACCGTGTTATCCAAATCTCCCTTTAAACTTTCTAATACTTTAGGGAAAATGTTTTTACCTAAGTTTTGACGCTCTTGGTAAATCTCTCTATCCGAACCTCTCGAAAAATAAATACGTTCAAACGAACAGGCTAAATTTTCTCTAGGCTCAATAATTTGCTCAAACGTAATCGTACCATCTGATTTGATGATAGCTGCTTGACCACGTTCTAATTCCTTCACCTCTTCATACCCTACATTAAATGTAGTTTGAATTGCAGGTCTTTCGGAAGCCACCACAAACACCTCATCATCTTGGTAATAATAGGCGGGTCTAATTCCGTTTGGATCACGAAATGCAAACGCATCTCCATGCCCCATAATACCAGACATTAAATAGCCACCATCCCACTCTTCAGAAGAACGTTTTAAAATATTTGCAACATCTAAATTCTTGGCAATTAAGTCGGTTATTTCCTTATTACTGTACCCTAAGGTTTTGTATTTGTCAAATAGTTCTTGATTTTCAACATCTAAGAAGTGACCAATTTTTTCCATTACGGTAACTGTATCTGCCTTCTCTTTGGGATGTTGACCAATTCTAACTAAGATATCAAACAACTCATCCACATTAGTTAAGTTGAAATTACCCGCTAACACCAAGTTTTTTGTCATCCAATTACTTTGACGTAAAAATGGGTGACATGCTTCGATTGAATTTTTACCGAAAGTACCGTAACGTAAGTGACCTAAAAAAACCTCTCCCGTAAAACCTTCGTTTTCCTTTAAGAAATCTACATCGTTCAACTTATCGGCATCGGCACCTTCATACTTTTGGAAACGTTCATTAACGTGTTGAAAAACATCTTTAATAGGTTGTTGATCTACCGAACGGTGTCGAGAAATATATCGCTGACCTGGTTTCATGTTTAGCTTTATGTTGGCTAAACCTACACCATCTTGCCCGCGATTGTGTTGTTTCTCCATCAGGAGATACATTTTATTAAGTCCGTAAAAAGAAGTGCCGTACTTTTCTTTATAATAAGTTAATGGCTTTAAAAGACGAACAAACGCGATTCCGCATTCGTGTTGGATGGCATCACTCATATTTTACGATTTGCTGCAAAAGTAATATAAAGAAAGAGTTAACGACTATTTAATAGCGGGGGTTTATGGATTGTAATTTTTTCCACTTTATTCTACTGGAATTATGGCCAATTATTAAAAATCACCTCTAGATTTAAATATGTTATATCCTATTCCTAAAAAGAAATGTGCAGTACTAGTTTGCGGACTATAATGAACTAAAGTACGAATGGGACCAATGGGAGAGTTGTACGCTAGCTCGCCTCCATACCCAAACATTTCTTCTAAATATTTTCCATTTAATTCAAATTTATACGGGTCGTTTATTTCGTCAAAATGTATTGGACTTCCCTCATTATTTGTAAAAAATTTCATCGGATACTTCGAATTCAAATAGTTCAATTTCCCTTTAAAGTAGAGTTCTCCAGCTATATTCCATTGAAAGCCTACCGAAAAAGAAGCCATTTGACTTAAGCCCAATTCGCTTCTACTCAAGCCCCAAAATGGCGCCCCTGTTTTTAGAATAGGAGCTACTCCCCCTACTTTTACAAAGTCATTAAACCCAATATTTGTGGTAGACGCAAAATCTAACTTTGCATCAGCATAGAGCGATACTTTAGGATGTATAGGTACAAACTGTTGCACCGTAAATTGAAACACAAAATAGGGATCTACTTTTAAACCTTCATTTAAATCATCTACAGAAATACTGGTAACCCTGGGTTGCAAAGTGGCTTTTTGAGTAATGTCAAAACTGTAACTTGCGGAAGCATGAACCTTCCTCCCTTTTGTAGGGAATACAGCCTTATCTAGCGTATTAGAATTAATAAAAGCTCGAATAGGCATTTGTGATTGTTGCACCTCTTTTACAAGAGAATCTGGATTAGAAGTAGGCGTAACTTTTGCGGCTAATAAACCTGCTTCTACCGAAAAAAGCCAGCTATTATTACTGGTATACGCCAAGCCTACATTACCCATAAACTCTTGGTAATTAAACTCGGATGGTTGTCCAAAAATATTGCTTCCAGTAAATCGAGAATCTTTAGTGGCTACTACATCTAAATAAACGAAGCCCTTTTGGTCTACTCCCATATATTTCAAATACTTCAATCCTAAAATAGGGTTTTCAGAAATAAAACTATCAAAGATTAAACGAGAGTTGGGCATCAATAGATTACGAAGCGTTAAATTTAGATTTAACCCTAAACTATTCTCTGTATCGTAATAAAAGGAGAGTTTCAATTTAGCTGGGTTATCTTCCACTACTTTCACATACAAAGTTTGTGTAGCATCTACATTTGGCCGGAGTTCAAACGCCACTTTTTCATAATACATAGAACCATACAACAAGCCAATTTCTTTCTCAACTTGTTTCATGGTAGTTGTTTTTCTTTTTAAAGAATTGAGTCTCCCCATCACAAATTTTGGAGATGTTAATTTACACCCAGAAACGGTTATTTTAGAGATTGTAAATGTGGTATCGGTATTTGGTTTCTCAATTCTCTTGGTATTCCTACCGGTGGGATAAATTTTGTGCGCTAACGCTTCAAAAACAGCTTTTTGCTTTAATGCCTCTGCATATCCCTTGGCAATAATGGTATCTGCACTACCAAAATCAAAGGTTGAAAAGCCACCCACCTTCGGACGGATAACATAATCGCTCATTTCTAATTGCTTTCGGGTATCTTGTACACTTAACAGCCAAGCCGTTTGATCTAAAATAGAAATCATACTTTGCAATTCCTCTTTTGTTTTTAAAGGGGCTCCTACATCTACAGAAATAATAATATCTGCTCCCATATCTATTGCCTCTTGAACGGGTAGATTGCGCGTCCAGCCCCCATCAATAAGCAAAAGAGTGTCGTATTCTACCGGAGTAAATGCGGTAGGAATGGCCATACTTGCCCGAATGGCCGTAGTAATATCCCCTTGGTTTATGGCAACGGGCACTCCATTTACGATATCTGTGGCTACGCATGTAAATGGTATTGGAAAATCTAAAAAGCTAGAAATGCCATGAACTGGCTGGGTCAAAGCCGATAATGTTTCTAAAAGGTTTTGGCCTTCAATCAATCCGCCCGGTAAATAAACCCCCGATTTAGATACATTTAACTCAGTTAAAAATGTGCCATAATACGCTTTCTCCGAAACCGTAACTTCTCGTAAAGAAACGGTGTTTGATAGCACATTTGTCCAATCAGTGGTATCTGAAATTTGGTGCATTTCTTCTACCGTATACCCCATGGCATAAAGAGCTCCTACGATACTACCCATACTTGTACCGGTGATGTAATCTGGTACTATTCCTACTTCTTCTAATAATTTAATGGCCCCAATATGTGCAAACCCTTTGGCACCACCACCACTTAAAACCAATCCAACTCGAGGTCTTTTCAATTCTTTTGTAGGCGCATAATTTTGCGCAAACGAGTGATTGAACGTCCACAAACAAATAAGTATCAGTACCCATGGTTTTATCATTGCTTATAAAAACTGAGACTTCTCTAACCCTAACCACTCTAGTGGCGAATTACAGTAAATATCTTCTACCTGTTTGGGAGTTAAGCCCATATCCAAGATGTATTTCCCAATTTCTAAATCCCCTAAAGGAAAAGGGTAATCGCTCCCTAGCGTAATTCTTTCTGTACCGATTCTTTTAATAATGTAATGCAATAAATCAGGATCATGCGTAATGCTGTCTACCCAAAACTTCCCAAAGTAATCTCTCGGATTATTCGGGTTATCTACGGCTACCAAATCAGGACGACAATTAAACCCGTGTTCTAACCTTCCAATAGTTGGAATTAAAGACCCACCCGCATGAGAAAACATTACCCGTAAATCTGGAAACTTATCGAAAACCCCTCCAAAAATCATGGACGCTGCTGCACGTGCAGTTTCCGCAGGCATTCCTACTAACCAAGGTAACCAGTATTTTTTAATTTCATTGAAACCCATCATATTCCACGGGTGTACCATGATAGCTAAACCTAATTCTTGACATGTTTTCCAGATTGGAAAAAACACCTCTTCATTTAAGTTCCTATCGTTAATATTTGATCCTATTTGAATCCCAGCCAAACCAATCTTCTTTATCCGGTGTAATTCCTTTACCGAAAGATCTACATCTTGCATCGGTAAAGTGCCTAACCCAATGTAGTTTTTCGGGTTATCATGCACCGTTTGTGCAATATCATCATTTAAGAATTTAGCCACTTCATAGCCATGTTTTGGTTTAGCGAAATAGGCAAACAATACCGGAACCGTACAAATTACTTGCACTTGGGTATGACTTTTCTTGTAGTCGTCAATTCTTGTTTGCGGGTCAAATAAATTGGGCTCCACCGTTCTAAAAAACTTATCGCCTTGCATCATATCTACATTGTCATCATGATCGTGATGGTGTAACATGATAAAACCTTCGTATCCAAACCTCTTGGCGAAATCAGGAATATGGCGAGGCATAATATGGGTATGTGAATCTATTTTTAATCCAGAATAGTCTGTCATCTTTATCGTTTTTCTAGTGGTCGTTATTTTTACTCAACAAATCTTGGATCGGTCTCCATAGTATGTCCGCAACGTTTACACTTTCTTAAGTCTTCGGAAGCGTAATACGCCTTAAACTTTGGTAAAAAATCTTTTTCTACATCCGTTAATGGGAAAAACACTTTGTGCAAATTGTTGTTACACTTATCGCAGAACCACATTAAACCGTCATTCAGTTCACCTCCACGTTTACGTTCAATCACTAAACCTACGGTATTTTCTCCACGCATGGGAGAATGGGGAACTCGCGCTGGCAGCAAAAACATCTCTCCTTCTTTAATAGTGATGTCTCTGGTTTTTCCATTTTCTTGAATCCGAACATTAATCTCTCCTTTCAGCTGAAAAAATAATTCCTCGGTTTCGTTAAAATGATAATCCTTTCGCGCATTCGGACCTCCCACAATCATGACAATATAATCACCCGATTCCACATAAAGATTTTTATTACTTACTGGTGGTTTCAAAAGATCTTGATTGTCTTCAATCCACTGCCATAAATTAAAAGGTCCTGCTATTGCCATATTAAAAATTTTATTGATGGCGGTAAAAATAAGCATTACAAGGCTTATAGAAAGAGGATTTATGGCTATCCTCTCATTAAAAAGGAAAGTTCATGTTGTACATTTGTTATCCAAAATCAAGAGAAATGAATTTAGATTTAACAGGAAAACGTGCCATGGTTTGTGGCAGTACTCAAGGTATAGGTCGTGCAGCTGCCGAAGAACTTGCCCATATGGGAGCTGAAATAATTTTAGTAGCTAGAAATGAAGAGAAACTAAAAGTGGAAGTTGCCAAGCTTCCAAATAAAGGAGTTAATCACAGTTACTTATCTGCTGATTTCTCTGATCCTTCTGCGCTATCTGAGGCATTAAAAACATTTGTAGCCAACGAGAAGTCTGTTCATATTTTAGTAAACAACACTGGTGGACCTCCAGCAGGACTAGCTATTGATGCAGACCCAGAAGCCTATAGAATTGCTTTTAATCAACACCTCATTGCAAATCAACTTTTAGCACAGGCCTTGGTTCCTGGAATGAAGGAAAACGGTTTTGGAAGAATTGTGAATGTTATTTCCACTTCCGTAAAAGCCCCGTTAAATGGTTTAGGTGTTTCTAACACTATTAGAGGTGCTGTTGGAAATTGGTCTAAAACATTGGC
Organism: Salibacteraceae bacterium; assembly: GCA_047610145.1. GTDB lineage: Bacteria > Bacteroidota > Bacteroidia > Flavobacteriales_G > Salibacteraceae > CAJXZP01. The sequence continues at coordinate 18,727 of JBLFZF010000043.1, forward strand.
TAACGAACTTGGTCAATTCAATATTACAGTGAATAACGTTTTACCGGGTGCAACAAACACCCTTAGGTTACAATCTATTGCCGAAAACAAAGCTTCGCAGACTGGTAAAACTCCGGATGAAGTACTGGCATCTATGGCTGCTATTGTGCCTATGAAACGAGTAGCGGAACCTGAAGAAGTGGCGAATGCTATTGCATTTCTAGCATCTCCTGCCGCAAGTTATATCAATGGAATAAATATTCCGGTAGACGGAGGAAGAACCCCTTGTTTATAGAAATCGACAAAGCATAAAAAAGCCCCGTTAGGAAACTATCGGGGCTTTTTTATGCTTAAATAATTTTCCAAGCTATCGAAAGCGTTAACAAACTATTGGTAAATGTGGTGTTTTTATTCACGCTTTGCAATTGATAATAATCACCAATAGCTCCTTGGTAGCGAATATCTAATAAAACAAAAGGAACATCTAATGAGATGCCTCCCATTGCTGAATAAAACGAATCTGTATAATCGGCTTTATCTAAATCGCCCAACTTGGCAATATTAAACGAAGGAATTAAACCGAGATTCAATCTCAATTTCACCACTTTCAAATCAACTAATTTATAGCCTACAATTAAAGGGAGATCAAAAGTATAAAAGTTTATTTTAGAACCTGAACCACCAGAAGTATTAAAAACCTCGCCTTTTCTACTTGTAAACAACCCTTCTGCTTGTACGTGAATTTTTTTTATTTTTAGACGTACCAAACCTCCCCCTTGGAAAGTAACGGCATTATCAAAACTAAAATCGAGACTATCCGATTGGTAATTGTTAACATTATAACTAACGCCCAACTTTAACCCCAAATTGATTTGAGAAAAAGCGGTAATTCCAGTAAAAAGGAAAATTGTAAGTAGTGCAATTCTTGAACGTTTCATATGTTAGATTTTAAGGTGCAAATCTATTCCGTTTTCAAAAACCATGCCTTCATCCGGGAAAAAACATTATCCTTTCTTTACAATAAGCTTAAATCCCTTTCCGTGTACGTTTATAATTTCCAGATTGGGATCTGGACGTAAAAACTTTCTAAGCTTGGTAATATAGACATCCATACTTCTAGAGTTAAAGTAGCTATCATCTCCCCAGATGGCTTTCAATGCAAATTCGCGTTCTAGAACTTCATTCTTATTTTGTGCCAACAACTTCAATAATTGAGACTCCTTAGACGTCAATTTTTCGCTCACACCCGCATTAATTAATGTGCGCTCATTTGGATTAAACGTAAACATTCCTACGGATACGTCTTTTATGTTTTCATCTGCTAAAATTTCCGATTTAGTTCTACGCAAGATGGCACTAATTCTAAGCAGCAACTCTTCCATACTAAATGGCTTGGTGATGTAATCATCTGCCCCTAGCTTAAACCCTTCAATAGTATCTTCTTTCATTGACTTTGCCGTCAAAAAGATAATGGGTACTTTACTACTTATTTTTCTGATTTCAGAGGCCATGGTAAACCCGTCTTTCTTAGGCATCATGACATCCGAAATAACCAAATCAAACTCCTTTTTTGTGAACGCATCAAAACCTTCTTCTCCGTCTACACAAAGTTTCACATCGTACTCTTTGGCACGTAAATATTCTGCTAAAATGGTTCCTAGATTTGGATCGTCTTCAACAACAAGTAATTTGAATTTTTGCATAGCGTTTATTTTTCTGTTTGCGGAGAGGTTATTTTTTTTGCTCTCTTAGGTAAGTAGATGATAAAAGTAGAACCTTTTCCTAAAACACTCTTTACATCTACGCTTCCTAAGTGTCTTGTGACTATTGTTTTAACATAATTTAAGCCCAAACCAAAGCCTTTCACATCATGCAGGTTTCCAGTAGGTACTCGATACAGCTTTTCAAATACCTTCTTTAAATACTCGGTAGCAATACCAATTCCGGTATCTGAAACCTTAATGGCAATCGTGTTGACTACGTTTAACACTTCTATTTTTATTTCTGGACTATCACGCGAATATTTAATGGCGTTGTCCATCAGGTTGTACAGCACATTGGTTAAGTGTACTCGATCTCCCACAAACGAAAACTCTCCTTCCGAATCAATTTCTACCGTTACAGAGCCGCTACGCTCTTTCACTTTAATATCCATTTTACCCACTACTTCGTTCACTAACTGGGCAATGTCAATATCTTCTTCTTTTAGTTTAAACTCGCTTCTATCTAGCGCTGCGCTTTGCAGAACCTCCTCTACCAACATACCTAAACGTTTGTTCTCTTCATTTATCATCCCCAAATACCGCTTCACTAAGTTTTCATTATTGGCCATAGATGGGTCATTTAAAACCTCTACCGCCAACGAAATAGTTGAAATAGGCGTTTTTAATTCATGCGTCATGTTATTGATAAAGTCATTTTTAATTTCAGAGTTTTTCTTTTGGGTAATAATGGCTTTCACCGTCCAATAAAAAATACCAATAATTGCGAGCACCACTAAAATAGAGGTCAATAGCATGGACAAGGTGGACTGCAAAACAAACCCTTTCTCTTTAGGAAAATAGATTTTCAAATACCCAGGCTTCCCTATTAGGTCATTTTTAAATAATCGAGTCATATAGGTGGACTCACTTAGCCGCGTACTTGCGCTTTCTTGATTACCGAATCGATACACCCCATCTCCATCAAAAACTCCAAATTCGAAATCCGTTCTTACGCCTCTCTCAAAAAACGCCAAATGAAGTAAGGAGTCTAGAAACACCGAGTCAATTCTAACCTCTAGCTCTTCGATAGAGTTAATTCTCCGCAAACTCTTTTCAATCTCTCCAATATAGGCTTTCTTATGCTCAATGCGCATTTGGAGCTCTTTGTTTAAGGATATTCCTTTATACGGTTTAGAACCGGCACTACCAAAAGCCCATGTTTCATTAGATGCATCCGAACTATTTCCGAAAGTAGGCAACTCCCGATCTCTCATTTCTTTGGAGTCGGACACCAAAATGCCATCCTTTTCTTCACTAAAAGAAATCTCAATTTGATCTCCATTTCGAACATATCGTTCTACCATTTTATAATCAAAACTGGTATCCCCACCTGCCGCATTTATTTTCTCTTCAGCGTTGTCATCAATAAACAAGTACCTGTTTTGTTCTTGCGCACGAATTAATGAAGCCGCCTCATACCGGGTTAAATAATCAGACACTGATTTTAAGGCATCACTTACGTTACGTCCAAACTCTTCCTTTCGCAAATCAACAGAACTCTGCACCCAATAATACTGCATAGCAATCAACGCAATGACAGCGGAAGCAATTGAAAAAATCAGTAACTTTATGATGTTGTTTTGCATGAGTAGGCAAAAATAAACTTTAACGCTAGTGATAGCAGGGTTTAACTATATTTAACACCCATTACGTGTTGATTCACAAAATGATTGTATAAATTCAACTAGTTTTGAATTTCCATTAATGCCATTTATTTTTCTGCTGTTTTTAATTATCTCATTATGAAAAACATATACAATTTAGGAGGTTTACTTGTTCTCTTCATTTCACTTTTAGCCTTCACCAAATCAGTCCATAAAACACCTAGTATTTCTCCAATCGAGGAATCTATGTTAGCCCAAATTTCTTCTGGTTACGGGATGCGCACTAACCCAATAACGAAGGAACAAAAAATGCACTTAGGAATTGATTTCGTTGCGCCTGTAGGCACTCCAGTTTTAGCTACTGCAGACGGAACTATCACCCATATTTCGCACAGTGAAAGTGGGTATGGAAATCAGGTAACGATAACCCATGCGCAAAATTTTAAATCTATTTATTCTCAATTATCATTGATTCACGTAGAACTTGGACAAAAAGTATCTCAAAAAGATGTTATTGCAGGGGTAGGAAATAGTGGAACATCTTCTGGACCTCATCTGCATTATGAAATTGAAATCAATGATAAAAAGGTAGATCCAGCCGCATATATTAATATAAAAATGTAAAAATGAACACCTCCAATCAGCCATCCGTTTCTTTGTTATCCGTACTTATTTTGTTGTTTACCCTCGGATTTACCGGCCCTGTATCGGTGGCTCAAAATTCGAAAAGTACACCGATCACCAAAACAGTACCTGCCCCTTCTGATTCGCAAACTCAACAGACCAAAACCATTGAAATTGAAAAGATAAATGGCGAGAAAGTGGTCACTGTTCGTACGGTACATAAAGGGGAGAAAACCATTATGATTTACACGGGTGAAGAAGCAGAAAAATTCTTGCAACAACAAACGATTACCAACAGATTGATCCAAGAAGAGGATTTACAGAACATGCAATTCCCTATTAATCTGGAAGGCATGGAAAAAGGAGATTCCAAAAAAATTTTAATTATGTCAAACGTTGTGAATTCGCCAACAGATGAAGCGGATACCGAAACCATTATTTGGACCACCAGTAGTGAAGAAGAACACGCGATAGAAATGGAGCGTTTGACCATTAATGTCACTAAAAGTAAGAATAGTGACCCTATTAAAATACACCTGAACAATACGGATGAAGAGGGTAAAAAATAGATGAACTAATAACTATTGAACCCACCGAGATAGCCCAAACCATGAAAGGTATGGAACATGTTCTTGAGGATATGAATATCCACATTGAATTAGACATTGACCTAACCGATGAAACTTTTACTTATGAAAACACTTCTGAATCACTATTCGCCATTTCTCTTTCCTCTTCTGCACCAAAAGGAATGGGTACCATAGAATTTGAAACAACACCTAACGACCACGAAGACTTTCCACTTATCGGGGCTAATGAATACCCGATTTTTACAGACCGATTCAGTGGTAAAGGCCACTATTCCAAACCGGAATATTAGAAGACTATGCAAGCATCATGTTTTTATCACTAACTCAAGGAGATGAAACGGTTGTTATAAAAAATCAATATAGAATACCTTTTGCGGCCTAATCATCATTCACAAAGCATCTTCCATGCCGGTAGAAGAAAGGTTTTTGACGGTCCTCCTTTTTTTGATTATTGTTTTTTGATACGCGAAAGGTGTACATTTGTTATTGTTCCAATTGATACTTCATGAGATACGCTTGTATAGTTTTTATGTTTCTTTCTGTCAGCTCTTTTGCGCAAGAAAAGAAAAATTCGTGGAAAACATTCCCTACAAAAGATACTAATTCGGTTTCTGGAAAAGAAGGAGTTTTGAGTGATCAATGGTCAGATTCCCTACTTAACACACCAACGGCAGTTTCAAAAAAAGGAATGAAAACGACTCTTATTTCTGATGCTATTATGGCTGAAAACCAGAAGTACATCAACCAATCTAAGGCACATCCCCAAATTAAAGGATATACCATCCTATTGTATTCTGGATCTGGAGCCAATAGCCGAATGAAAGCCCGCGAAGTTTTAATAAAATTTCAAGGGAGGTATACAAACGGGGTTACACATCTGGCATGGAAGAGTCCAAATTATGAGGTTAGACTTGGAGATTATCGCACTAAAACAGAAGCGCAAAGAGATTTGGTTTTGATTAAGGCAGAATTCCCTACTGCATTTATAAAAACCGATATGATTGAGTTACCAGCTCTTGAAAAAACAGTACTGGAAGCGATATAAGCTACCGATTAAGCCGCATCTTTCCGCATCTTATATACGAGTCCAAATGCTATTAAAGCAACTAGGAGGTACGGAAAAGCCATTAAATAAACAATGCCGTTATTAATACCTGAGCCTTTACCCGATATATCTGTTTCTACTACGGCACGACACATACTACATTGCCCATAAGTGAATTGATTTATGAGCAGAAATGCCGCTAGTACAAGCCTTGAAATTAATTTATTACTCGTCATTGATTTGTCTTTTAAAAAGAACAATTACAAAATGAATTAAGCGGGATAATAGGGCGCAATCATAAGGTAAACAATAATACCGGTGATCGAGACATACATCCATATTGGATAAGTCCATCTCGCTATTTTTTTGTGCCCTTCAAAATTTCCTTTTAAAGCCCTAGAAAAGGTAACTAACACTAACGGAGCCAAACCTGCAGCCAAAAATATATGCGTAATCAGCAGAAAGAAGTATGTAATTTTAATGATTCCTTCTCCGCCAAAATGTGTACTTTCCACCTGTGCATGGTACGTTACATAACCTATTAGAAAAAGTACTCCCAACATAAAAGCGGTCATCATTAAAATTCGATGAAGCACCT
>JBLFZF010000044.1:0-24835 GCA_047610145.1 Salibacteraceae bacterium
TTTTCATCTTCCCAAAGTTGAAAGTTTACCTTACTCTCCGAACGGATAGTTCCGCCACAATCAATAAAGTTTTTGGTGATTACTCCTACTTCCGTAATATGAAAGTTTTGGGGTACAAAACGATCATCTGGTAGTTGAAACGAAATACTTTCCGTTCCTTCCAATATTTTTTTTACTTCTGATAATTTCATCGGTATCGTATTAAATTCACTAATGCTATTTACAATTTCACGTTTACGTTTAGCAACAAGGAATATCTCCCTTAAATTGCTCGAAAAGTCTGGTAAACAATCCTTTCACCTCCGCCCATCGCACTGGGTTAATGCAGTAACTCACCGAAACACCTTCGATGGTTCCTTGAATGATACCCATGTTCTTCAATTCCTTTAGATGCTGACTAATAGTGGCTTGCGCTAATCCTAGTTCAGAAACTAGATCACCATTAATACAAGCATTCGATTTTAATAGGTGATCAATAATAGCCACACGCGCAGGATGAGCTAATGCTTTCGCAATTTGAGAAATCTCATTTTGTTCGGTCGTAAATAAATCTGTACGCGTAACTCCCATAACGTTTAATTGTTTCATTGCAATGTTACGATGAATGATGTGAAAAATTGCAAAACATGTTTTTTTTTTTCAAAAAAAAATCCGCGTAATTACTTACGCGGATTTTCAATACATTAAAAGAACTTAAACGGCTTGCTCTAGCTCATTTACTAATTTCAAAATGGCTTCTTTATCTTCTCCATCCAACAAAGCTCCGTCTTTAAATTTATCAAAAAATGAGCCGACAGAATGGCCCCCGATTACTTTGGCTCCTTGATGCGGCATAATGGCCAACATTTGCCCTAAAGCAGATGCCCCACCTCTTCCACCGGGAGACGAACTTAAGAAAACTACTGGTTTATCATTAAATACTTTGCGTCCCATTCGTGATAACCAATCAATGGTGTTTTTTAAAACAGCTGGCATAAAACCATTATGCTCAGGAGTAGAAACAATAAAGCCGTCCGCTGAAGTCATTTTTTCAAACAAGTTTTTCATTGATTCTGGAAAACCACTTTCAGTTTCTAAATCCGTACCAAATATAGGCGCTTCAAAATCTCTTAGACTGACTACTTCTACCGCTGTATTTTTAGCCATGCTAGATGCGGCAATAATGAGCTGCTGATTAATAGAAGTAGAGCTGTTACTTCCTGAAAATGCGATTATTTTTTTCATTACACTACGTTTCATAAATTAAATCGGTATCCTTATTTTTATACATAAGTACCGAGAACAAAAAAAGGGACTTCCATTAGAAGTCCCCTATATTGTAGTTATCCAACTAACTAAAAAAAATTATTTTTTCACCGTCACATCAATCGTGAAACCCATATCATTTGAGATTAGGTAATCCGTTGGAACCCCTTCGGTACCTTCTGCATTATAAGTTAAACCCCAATCTGATCTATTCACTACAAAATCTTCTGATTTCACAGATACCGAAGCATCAGAAACCAAAACGTTTGCATTAAAAGAAATACTTTTTGTCACACCTAAGATCGTTAAATTCCCACCAATTTTGGAATTATAATCCCCTTCCTGTGGCTCTATAGTTGCCAATTCAAAAGTACTCACTGGATAAGTTGCCACTTTAAAGAAATCGTCACCTTTAATATGCGCTGAGAACTTATCGATAGATTCTTGATCTTCAAAATTTTCAACGGTGAAGTTATTCATGTCCATTACAACCTGTGCATTGGTAATCACATTATCAGTAGTTGAAATTTCAGCTCCTTTCAACATTAATTTGCCAAACCGTGGTTCCACACCAGCTAAGTGAGAAGCTCTCCAATCTACGTGACTTTCTTCTGCAACCATTGCAAATTTTTGCGTAGTTTCTGTTTTTATAACTTCTACGGCTATCGCATCTTTTGCTTCCGTTTTTGAACCGTTATCTGAACAGGATATCAATACTGCGGATAACATAAACGCTGAGATTATTATTTTTTTCATTTTTATTATTTTAATTTCCATACAACTATTGTATATACAATAGTACTTTCATTTTTTTGAATTACCAAAAATAAAAACACTATTTTTTGGGTTTTATTTTCAATCCTAAAAATATGCCCATGCTTTTAAAGCCAATTTCACTCACCAAGGTCAGTTGAACCATGTTATTGTAAAGAATAAGGGAAATAACGAAGGGGAACATATTTCAACTATACGGTTTAAACATACACCGGTTACTCTTTGCGTAGGTATTTATTTAATCCGTTGAAATACCTAAATACAAAGCTGACCCTACGAGCAAACTAGATATAGTTACACCAACGGTTACTGCAATAAAGGCCGTTCTACTATCCATTTTCAAGATATATGCCGCTATAGTTCCTATATAGGCACCGGTAATCGGTAAAGGAATCATCACAAAAACCATTAATCCCCAAGCCCCATATTTATCAATGCTATTTCGCGTTTTACTTTTGGCTCTTTTAGAAAGAAATATCGCGCTCTTTTTATAGTTTCTATACTTCCAAAAGGTTTGATTCATTAACGTTATCCCTCTATAAAACAATGGGAATATCAATAGGTTTGCCACCCATCCAATAACAAAGCTCCATAAAACAGGAACGCCATTAATTACCCCGTAGGGAATACCCACTCTTGCTTCTCCAAAAGGAGAAATACTGATTATGAAAACGGAAATTAAATCAATGAGCATACACACAATAGTTAATCGAATAATTAAAACCAAAGGTAGCGATAATGTAAATTTTGAAGGCAAATAACGCTAAAAGTATTCTCGAAATATTACAATCGATAATGGGAATCCAAAATAGAAATTTGAGCCTCTGGATCTACCTTGTAAATCAGTTGTTCAACTAAATCTACATCCTTATTATCCCGAGTCACCAACACCATCTTTTCTGGGGAATCTTGGTGAATAAAACGAATTAATCCTTCCTTAATTGCTAAATCACTCAACAATACCTCTTTAATATTCTGATTCGTTTTAGAAAAAATTAAAACCGTTCTATTTTGTGTACTCCTCTTTAAAAAGTGCTCTATGGTTTTACTAATCGATACAATTGCAATAACGCAGTATGCCGCCAAAGTAAAATCACCAAACACGAGTACACCTAATAAAACCACTACTCCATCAACTATCAAAATCAATGAGGTATATGGCAATTTCACTTTTTTAGAAATGATACGCACCAAAATATCATTACCTCCCGTGGTAGCACCTGCTTTCATTACAATAAAAACCGCCAAACCAATCAAAACCCCACCAAAAATGGAGGAAACCAGTACATCGGTTACATAAACTTTACCCGAAGTAAGTAACGTAATTCCATCCACTAAAACACTAACCGTTACCATTGAAAACGCTGTTTTATACCCTGTTGATGTGCCTAAAATCTTACTCCCAATAATTAACAAGGGAATATTAATAATTAAGGCCGTCATTCCGATAGATAATCCACCTAACTCTTTTATTACTATACTTAACCCAAAAATACCCCCCGGAACTATGTGGTGCGGTACGATAAACACAACGTAACCAATGGCGAGTATACAAGAGCCCAGTAACACCTCTCCATAACTCCTTATAGACGGAAAGTAACTTAGGGGTGATCTATATATTAATGCTAAATTTTTCATTATTTAATACGACAAAAAAAAGTCCCTTTGATTATTTAAACCAAAGGGACTTTTCAATTTATTTTTTAATTGAATTACTCTCTTTGATACACTGAAATGAACATCTTATGATTCCAATACCCCAAGTTATGCGACATCTTACTACTCCTAGTTGATGACATATTAATTTGATTGTTATCCTGTTTATTCATTTTGTTTTATTTTAATAATTAGCGCAAAAAAAAAGCGTTCAACTGGGTAGAAGAACGCTTTTTATAAAAAAATTATATACGTTTCTACACTCGATATTGTTTCCAATTCGATTTATGCATAAACTTAATGTGATTCGATACCTTCATAATGGGTACAAAAGTAGATTTACTTTTTAATTTCAAACTATCTTTTTTTAAATAGATGGAATTTTATTTACCTATTAGTCCCAATTGAAAAGATTCACTCAACCATTTTTTTCGTTGCAGCTCATCGGAATTTTTAGATACTCCACCAGCTCTTCAAAAAAACGAAATTAATTGAGTTTACACACAGATACCCGACTAGGGGTTTATTTATTTTACTTAAGGGAAGCACTATCCATCTTGTTTTTCAATAATAGTTAAGGCTACTCTTAATTTAGAATACGAAATCTCTTTATCAAAATAGTCGAAATATGCTTTCAATTGAGGTGGGTTTTCTAACACCTCTTTCCCATTTCTAACTTGTTTGACCTCTTCTTTCGATACAAATTTTTTGAGGTCAACATCTTTTCCGTCTAGATATAATTTAGACAAGTGAGAGAATACCGTGGGTTCTTTTAAGTGTCGTTTCTCACAAATTTGGGCGATACTCAAACCTTGAGCGTATAGTTTATAGGTTTCTATAAACGTATCTTTTTTACCTGATTTGTTTTGATTCAAATACTGAATAATCTCTGCAATAAATTGATCCCCATACACTTCCATTTTTCGCGTACCGACCCCACTAATTTGCATCATTTCCGATTCTGTTCGAGGAATATATTTCTCCATTTCCTTTAAGGTCGCATCGCTAAAGACTAGGTAAGCGGGTACTCCTTGTTCTTTCGCTAAACCAGAACGAATAGCTCGCAAATGCTCGAATAATCCAGACTTTTTTTCTGGGGACGCGGCTCTTTTTGGAGCCGCTTTCGTTTTCTTTTGATCTTTCTCTACCGGAAGTGTCAATTCTACTTTTCTACCTTTAAAAAGAACCTCCTCTGCAATTGGTGTCAGCTCTAACGCATTATTTTTATGGAATGCTAATTCGGCTAAACCTTGGTTCATCATTTGAATGATGTATTGCTGCCAATGCGCCCAAGACACCTCTTTGCCAATGCCAAACGTTTTTACTTGATTCAGTCCTTTCTCAATGATATGGCTATTATTTGACCCTCTCAACACATCGATAAGTGTACCAATTGCTTCTTTTTGATGAACACGGGCCATGGTAGACAATACTTTTTGAGCGAGTACGGTACCATCTACAAATTGGGGAGGGCTTTTGCATACATCGCAATTCCCACAATTCTCTGAACGGGACTCTCCAAAATAACTGAGTAAAATTTTTCGTCTACAAGAGGTTGCTTCCGAAAACTGTTTCATCCGTTCCAACTTTGCAATCTGCACCTCTTCATTGGAGGTGCCTTCAACAAATTTACGCAGTTGAATCACATCGGCATAGCTATGAAAAAGTATGGCTTTTGAAGGTAACCCATCCCTACCGGCTCGTCCAATTTCTTGGTAATAGCCTTCAATATTTTTGGGCATATTGTAATGAATTACCCACCGTACATTTGATTTATCAATTCCCATTCCAAAGGCTACAGTGGCACACACAATTTTTGTACGATCATACACAAAACCTTCTTGCACCTTTGTACGTTCCTCAAAACTTAAACCTGCATGATACGCTAAAGCGTCATACCCTGAGGCTTGTAACCTTTGAGCTACTTGTTCGGTACCTTTGCGACTCAAACAATATACAATACCCGACTCCTCTTTATTGGAAGAAATGAAACGCGTAATTTGATGCATACGATCTAAACCTTGACGCACCTCCAAACTAATATTAGCTCGATCAAAAGAGGCCACAAACTGATCGGCATGTGGAATGTTTAATTGATCTAAAATATCTTTTCGAGTGGCTTTGTCTGCGGTTGCCGTTAAGGCAATTATGGGAGTATTGGGTAATGACTTTTTGATGAACCCTAATTGCTGGTAACCGGGTCTGAAGTCATGACCCCAAGAAGAAATACAATGAGCTTCATCAATAGCAATGCACGACACATATGTTTCTGATAAAATATTGGATAAATACGCTAAACTCTCTGGGGCCACATAGAGTAGTTTCAGCTCTCTCGTAATTACTTGGTTTATAATTTTATCTTGTTCTTGCGGTTCTTGACTACTATTAAAATAGTTTGCTTCAATACCATTTGCTCTTAGACCATCCACCTGATCTTTCATTAAAGCGATTAACGGAGAAATAACAATAGTCACCCCCTCCATAACCACCGCAGGAATTTGAAAACAAATAGATTTACCTCCGCCAGTTGGCATAATTACCAACGTATCCTTTTTATCGAGTACGTTTTTGATGATGCTTTCTTGGGGGTTCCGGAAAGTATCGTAACCAAAGTACTGTTTTAGAGGCGCATGTATATCGTAAGACACGGTGGTATTCATGGTTGCAATAGTAAAAATCTTTACCGTATTTTATTTGAATAATTAGATGATAATTTTAACAATTTTGAGTCTTCAAAAAGCTGTAAGTTCAACACTTCACGTAAACTTTTTACTAGAACTCAAATTGGGCACGATCCAAATTAGTCAAACAACATTCAGCTAAAGGGTAATTATCGTTAACTGATTTCTTCACTTGAATATACCCTGTCTTTTGTAATTTGGTTATTTGCACACTTAAACTCCCTTTTGAAGCCACGGTTACTTAGGCTATCTTTTTAAAATATGCCCAATCTACATTTACCCAAAACTAATTCTAGCCCTTCCTTCTCCTAAATACCAAACATTTAAATTTAGAGGTAGGAACAGCTATCGAATCTCTCAAAAAATTGAAGCGAATTCACTTTTTAGTGTCTCAATTCCTGCTGAATTAAGAAGAGCACTCGTTTATCAAAAACTCTTTTCTGTTTTTCACTACGAGTGAATTTACTATCTATTTTTCACGTATTTCTCTAACCATTGATCTTGTTCCCAGAGCACATGTAAAATACTTTCTTTGGCTTTATACCCATGACTTTCTTTCGGTAACATAACTAGCCTTGTAGTAGCTCCTAATCCCTTTAACGCATTAAAATAACGCTCACTTTGCATCGGATAAGTTCCAGAATTATTATCGGCAACCCCATGTATTAGTAACAAAGGGGTTTTCATTTTTTCGGCATGCATAAAAGGAGACATCGTATAATATACTTCGGGCGCTTCCCAGTAATTACGCTCTTCACTTTGAAACCCAAATGGTGTAAGCGTTCTGTTATAGGCTCCACTCCGTGCAATACCTGCCGCAAACAAATCACTATGCGTTAGTAAATTGGCTACCATAAATGCCCCATAACTATGGCCGCCTACTGCTACTTTATTCCGGTCAATATATCCTAAGGCATCTACGGCATCAATAGCCGCTTTAGCATTTCCAACCAGTTGCTTTCTAAAAAAATCATTCGGTTCTTGGTCTCCCTCCCCTACTATTGGAAAAGAAGCATCGTCTAATACCACATACCCTCGAGTTACCCAATAAATAGGAGATCCGTAATACGGAAACACGAATTTGTTCGGATTAGTTGTATTCTGACCCGCACTAGCTTTGTCTTTAAACTCCGTTGGATATGCCCATAAAATCATTGGATATTTTTTGGACTTAGATTTATCATATCCAATCGGTAAATATAAAGTGCCAGATAATTCTAATCCATCCTCACGCTTATAAGAAATCACTTCCTTGTGCACGTTTTTTATGCTCGTAAACGGATTTACAAACGCAGTTAACTGGGTTAAATTATCTCCTTTTACATCTCTAAAATAATAGTTTGGATATTCATTCTTAGACTCTATCCGGACTAACAATTGATTTGTTTTCGGGTTATACTCTCGCAAATCTTCCCGTTTATTATTCATCTGAGACGTATACAAACGGGTAGTATTGCGCGAGTCTACATTCATTCTATCCACAAATGGAAATTGCCCTTGTTTGGTAAAACCGTCTCCTATTAAAAACACCTCTTTTCCTATTACGGCCAATACATTTCTACCATAGCTATTTCTTTCGGTAACAAAACTACCCGGATCACTATACTTGTCTTGATAATTTCGATCGTACAGAGTTACGGGCACTTGATTCTGATCATTCGGGTTAAAAATATACGATTTCGTATTTCGTGAATTCCACCAATAGTCATGCGCAATGGCCATTGTTTTTGTTCCCCAATCCATATCATAATATCGATTGATAGTTTTCATTAATGATTTTGGTTCTTTAGAAAAAGGAGAGTCCCATTCAAAAACCTCATCTCTAAATGCCACTTCAATAGCGGGGTCACCTCCATCTAGCGCCTCTGCATAAAAAAGCGTAGCGGCTTTATCTGATCTCCAAGCTATATTTCGTTTTCCTTTTCTTACCGCCATAAAACCCTGAGGTAAGTCTTCTATTAATGGGACTTCAATAATCACGGCTACTTTTTCGGCATCTTTAGTATATACTGTTTTAGCGTAAGGAAAACTTCTATATGTCACTAAATAAGAAAAAGGCTTTCCTATCGTGGTTACCATTACCTTATTTCCATCTGGCGAAAAAGAGATATCTCTATACATACCACTCTTCAACCACAGTTCAGAGTGCCCATCTAGAGTCACTTTATAAATTTCAGACTTTGCCAACTGTTCAAAATTGAACTCATCATTCGGGCCTTTTAACAAATCTTGATAGGTTCTGTTTTGTGCTTTTTCACCATTACTTTCAGAAACTGTAGGGCCGGTAGGCACCACATTCTTGGGGTCAATTAATGACTGCCTGTCTGAAGGCACCCTATTTACTAACAATGACTTACCATTTTTACTCCAATGAAACGGGCGACCTAAATTTGCGTTTAAGTTGGGTTTAGATATTATAGAAACCATGCCTTCGGCAATATTCAACACCCATAATTCTACCCCTGCATCGGTGGTGTTGGTAAATGCAATCATCGATTGATCTGGTGACCATCCAAAGTTGGCTATTCTTGCCTTTTCAGGTAATCCAGTAATTGGGGTCACTATACCGGTTTTCACTGATTTAACTTCAATTTTATTGAAATATGTTACTCGGCTGCCAATGTTTGTTTTTGGATCAATACGCAAACCACCTAAACGGAGTTCTTCTTGCGATAACTCTTCAATAGATTTATAAATGTTACGGTACATCATCACCATTTGAGTTTGATCTTCATCCATCAATACCCAAGGGGATAATTGAACATCTACTAAATCTAAAATTTCTTGAGGTGGTTTTTGGTAGGCTAAATTTTCTTGTGCAAAAGAAGAAATAGCGCAAACCATTAAGCCAATTGTTAAAAATAATTTCATCAATTAATTTGTTAAACAGATAAATACTACGTCCAAAGTAAAAAAAAATGGAGGACTCTCTTCGACTCTTTATAAGAGTGGTTACATGAGGGGATGACTGGTGCTAAATGACAAAAAAAAAATTAGCTCATCCCTGAAAAAATGAAGTTTAGTGTTCTAATTTCAACTTTAACTGATGAATCTCCTGATGAATTTGGGATTGAATTTTGAGACTAATCAGATAAAATGAACCTATTCCAATTAAAAACAGGGTTAGTTGTATCGCGAAATTAGGTTCATTTACTCTTTCCAAAGAAAAAATATCGAACATGTAAAACAAGGCCCAATTGAACCAAATCAAAAACTGAATAGGAGTGGATAACAGCAATACGTTATCGTTTTTAAATACTCTTTTGCTTCTAAAAAAACGATACGTCATTAATGTGGGGGCAGCCAAAAGTAAAATGTAGGTAAGTACGGTTATGGCCTCCCTAGCCCTTTCAAAATTCTGCATCATTTGAAATACAAATAGACTCCCTACCATTAGAATTCCAAGATTTCTAAAAGTTACTAAGCTCTGCAATCCTTTCCACATTTTATGAATATAGCTTCGAGTCATTTGTTTTTGATGGTCTGCCATAACATCTGTAAACCCATAAACACCGAAACTTTTAAACGTATTCATTAATGCCTGGTGGAGCGATAATTCCGGCTCTTTCTGCCACAAATGCTCGACAGACTGGGCTAAATGGTCAGCTACTTCTACACGTAAATCTACAAAATCTACCCCTTTCTTTTTACAAAACTGTAGGATGACTTCAAATTCGGAGATATTGATCTTTCTTTTCATTTTAGGCTAGTTTTACATTAAAAACTATGTGTAATCGAGTTAAAAAATGAGCTAAATCATCTGCGTTACTTACTCTTAATTGTCCTCCTTGAGGAGTGAACTCATAATACTTTCTAACCCGACCTTCTCCCTTTTCAAAACTCACGGTTAAAAGGTCTTTTGCTTCTAATCGGTTTAGTACAGGATACAATGCACCTTCGGTAAAACTAATTTCACCTTGGGTGAGCTCTTTTACCCTTTGGGTAATTTGATAGCCATACATTTTACCCGAATCTTTAATCATCTGCAAAACAATATCCTCTAAAAAGCCCTGTATATATTTATTCGATTTCATGCATTGGATTCAAAGGTAGGGTAAATAAAACACTGGATAACTTACCTAGGCACATGATTGGTTTCTAAATAGTGTCGGTCTGAATTATTGGGGTCTGTATAAGCCAATACCTCATAATCCCAACATCCGGTCACCTCCAGGGTGGTATTCTCTCGATCTGGAAATAGAAGAAATCCTTTTTCACGAGTTTTCACCTCAATTTCATCAGTACTTACGCTAAAAGTGACTCTTTCTCCGCTGTTCAAAGAAGAAGTATGCGTGACCAGACCTCCAGTATACACTTCTACATAAATAGAATGTTCCCATTGGTTTTCAATGGTTAGATCTGCATTTTGACCGGGGCAATCGGATGTGCAAGAAGATGTAACTAAAATAAAAAGGCTAAGTAGAGAGATGAAGAAGACATGATAAACTTTAAGTTCGCTTCGTTTCATAATAATTTGTTTTAAGTTGATTCCGAATATGCATGGACCATGCCAAAATCATTAACAAAATATTAAGACTTCAAAAAGCCCGCTAATCTAGGGCTCATCCTACGCATAAAACAAAGAAAATCTGGAGCTCTAATAGTCATTAATAATTTTCTTATTACTTCCGAAACCCACTATTACAAAGCTATAAGCGTAAAACCCTCTTTCCATATTATCAGGGATACTTGGGATGGTTCCGATTATTTTTATTTATTTTACTTTTTTTTTCTGAAAAAAGGATTTTACCTGACTCCATCAAAAAGCGCGATACGGATCCGTATAAACGAGAAGTAAAATAGCCATTGAAAAAAATCACTTAAAACTCTTATACCAACGTGCAGCCGTTTCGCCAAATAAACTAGGATATAAGGTATATAGAATGCACACCATGACGAACAGCACGAAAACAATTATAGCGATAGGAGACCTGCTATTATTTTGTGATTTTTTATTCATTTTTTAAATTTTCATAGCCCCCTGAGTTTTGAATATTAATACTTCTTTTTCTATTCGCTACATAGGAAAAATACCAATCAAAAATCATTATTTACCCCCTATTACAGAACCTACAAAGCGAGCTTTTTTCGTTTCTATAACCACTTTATACATTCCCGAATTCAAGGCATAAACATCCATTTGTTCGGGTATAATATCTGCATAAATAAGTAATCTACCGCTTACATCAAAAACCGAAATATTCGTTATCAATTCCGTATTTCCGTGAACAGAAAAATACGAAAGTGAAGGGTTTGGAAACAAGGTAAATTCTTCTTTTTTCCGAACATCCCGAACCCCACTAATCACCGTATTATTTGAATAAATAATACCACCATCTCCTACGGCTATTCCTACAGAGTCATTCCGCATGGCAACATCATTTAGAGGTTGACTCACTGATTCTGAATACCATTTCACCCCATCTTTGCTCCATAAAATAACGCCTCTATTTAATATCAAGTCTGACCCAACGGCTAGTACGTTTTCTTGTGACGTAATCGTTAATGCCTTTAACCGGAGTAAGAAAAAGGAGAGAGACCCGGGATCCGATCGCCATGTAAATCCAGAATCGGTGCTCCTCATTAATGTATTCTGCAAAGAATCTATTACCCCCTAAATAGTCGAATCATTTACAAATTAAAGATCCCATATCACCTCCTGTGTAAAAAGGAAAAAAAATGCACCGAATACAATTCAATGAGATGGTTCTGAACGTCAATTTCATGAACTCCATCTCCAATTTTATATACCGGTACTTCCCTCATATTTCACTTACCAACGCATCCAAATATAGTCGAAACATCCGGTATTCATTTTATATTCTGGGCGTGCCCCCATCTATTTGATTTCCTTCGCACAATTTCGGGCCATATTAACCATTCGTCCTCTATGCTGAAGTCTCATAAATTGGGTCAGGCTTTTAGCTATACTCCACGGCTACGCCTGCGGGGTGCCGCTGCTATCCTTCACGCTAAAAAAACAACTCCTCCTCCTCCTGGTAACCCCTACTTTGTTTTATTACGCTATTTTGGCCCGCTGCTTATTGAATCACTCAAAAGAATAAACTATGAAATGGAGAATATTAGTATTGCTTGGTGCCATGAGTTTTGGCATTCTTTCTACTATCGTGAAGCTGGCATATGCCAGTGGTTTTAGGGTAGATCAAGTGGTGACTTCTCAACTTTGGTTAGGGGCCATCATCTGTTGGATATTGGTCTTCATTTTGAACGTAACTAAAAAACCAACGCCCTTAGCGAAAGGTACGTGGTGGAAAATTCTTATTGGTGGTTTTCCATTAGGCATCACCAGTTTTGCTTATTACCAATGTGTAGAATATGTGCCCGCGTCTATTGCCATATTACTCTTGTTTCAATTTGTGTGGATGGGAGTGGTTTTAGATATCCTATTTAAAAGAAAACTTCCCACTACTCCTCAAATTATGAGTGTCCTCATTTTATTATTAGGTACATTTTTAGCGGCAGGAATACTGGATAACCCAGAAATGGAATGGAGTGTTGCCGGCATTGGCTTCGGACTTTTAGCCGCCTTAGGTTACGCTATTTTTATTTACGTAAATGGCGATGCTGGAGAAACCCACTTTTTGGTCAGTGCCGCTTTACGAGCCACTGGCGGTGCTTTATTCTCCATCTTGTTTTTTAGTCCCATTACCGGACTTGATAACCTGTTCACTAACGGTTTATTGGCTTACGGAGCTCCGTTAGCCATTTTTGGAATGGTGATTCCTCCCATCTTTTTTGCCTGGGGAATCCCTAAAATAGGGACGACCGAATCTTCCATCTTAAGCGGCATAGAATTACCCATTGCGGTTTTAAGCGCTTCATTTATTTTACATGAACACGTGAGCTGGGTTCAATGGTCAGGGGTATTCGTTATTCTTACGGCCATTTCATATCCGCAGTTAATCGCCCTGCGAAAAAAGAAATAATATAGAGGCTTCGCAACGATGCAACAAACTTAGCGGAGAGCCGATAGCCTTTTAAAAGCAATGGCAGCTATTAAACCCAATAGCGAGAAAACCGCTAACATCATAAAAACATACCGATGCCCCAATTCCCCCGGAAAGTCATCCAGTAAATACCCCATGATTGGCCCCACAAAAATATCAGGAGTATACCCTATCACCGAAATAGCTCCAACAGCAGTGCCTGTAATCGCTAACGGAATCTTACCTTCCTCCATAGCTGCAAAATATAATGTTCGAACCGCATATGTACCCGCAGCAGTAATTACAAGCGAGAGTATAAATATACCGGTCATAGTTGGAGCTAAAAGTCCGGATGAAAAAATTATTGCTCCAATAAACAACGTTAAAAACCCAACAATCATCCATACAGAAGCTCTAGACTTATCGGCAAGCAAACCTATCGAAACACACACTATCGGACGTAAATACAATTGAAACGTTCCTACTTGGGCTGCTTCCACCTCATCAAACAACATGATTTCTTTGGCATATAGTGAAAATATATCGGTCAGTTTATACCCTACATATGCGCACAATACAATGGCCATTAGTAACCATACCGATGGAATTTTCAAGACTTCTTTTAGATGGGCTAAAACTGGAATATTGGAAACGAGAGATCCTTCAGTTACCGACTCATTGGTCATACAGAAAAATACCAATAGGCCCACAAAACCAACTAAACCTGAAGCAAACCATAAAACATATCGAAAAGCCTCTTGGCGCTCTAATAGACTTGCTGCTTGGATATCATCTCGCATAAATAGCGAAAAAATAAACACTCCCATAGCTCCTATTGTTGCGGCTACAAAACCTCGACCTCCTTCTAAATAACCGAAAGCACGTCCTTGGTTTTCAACTCCTCCCCAGGAACGAGTTGCTTTAATCATGGCACTCCAAAACAAGAAAATAGTAGTAAAACCCCAGTATCCAAATAATACCCGCATCATGCCATAACTAGGATACGTTGCCATATATACTCCTCCCAATGCCGTTAATATCAAAGCACTCGACATCAATTTTTTGGGTGGATATGTATCTGCAATAGCTCCTCCATACACATACGACAACAGCGCTACTATTCCATATACCGAGAAACAAGCTCCCAATTCAAAATTGTTCAACGCAAACACATCTAAGAATGTAGGTCTAAAAACCCGTGCAATCACAAACGGAAGTATAAACACCGCCTCTCCCGCTAATATCAATAACAAAATACGGTAGATAGGTTGCTTTGGTGGTGTTGACATAGTTGATTACCCCATTTAATTGGGTCACAAACTTATATGTTTTTGTGTAACTCTTGCCAGGCAGCTACACCCAGAAAACCATTACTTCACCCCCATTTTTTTTAGAAACCTTTGGTTACCTGCTATGAGCACCACGAAATAAACACCGGTTGGTAATTGACTTGTTTGAATAAAATATGTGCTATTCCCAAAAGGTATTGTTCCCTCATGAACTAATTGCACCTCTCTACCCAGCATATCTAGCACTGCCACTTTTCCAATTACCGGGTTACTTGCGTGCACAGACACACAGGCAATATTATCTGATGGATTTGGGAAAATATCTTCCATACCTATAGTAGCGGTTAAATTAACGACCCCGTTTGGGGCAGAAACCGTAAACGACCAATAGCCAGAAGGAGCAACAATAGGTCTCACTTGTTCTTTACCTGAATTTGCTTGGCCGTGAACGTAATAAAAAACACGAGTGTTTAGAGCTTGCGTTGGAATTTGAGCTTCCCAATTGTTATTACCTACCGCACTCATGGGCACTGCATTATACCCGGCAGCAGTATCGGTGGTCCAATACAAGGTAGCGTTGGCGATACCCGACACCTGATTCATATAAGCGGTTACGAGATAAGGATTTACCGTATCATCGGTATTGCGTAAACGCTGGTGAGAAATCAGCAACGGATTTTGTACGCCAACCGCCCGAGTAATGCAATGAATGGCACCACTTAGCGAAATAATATTATTCGGATCTGTATCACAATCAATACCTACCACATTATATCCCGGCATGGCATCGCGTAAAATGCGAAGCGCTATCGTGTCGTATTCCGTGCGATAGGTAGGAACAATTACGGTTTTATTTACAAATACTTGATTAGAATACGTGCGGTAATACCCGCCATTATCTGGGTAATTACCAGCGGTACTTGGCGGCACCGGAATTCTAACCACTTCATACGGAGTACCGTAAACCGAATTAAAATTATTCAATACATACGCTAAATTTAACTCAATTTGCGGGCCATCGGCTACTCCTGTCGGATACTCACTTACCAATAAGGTTTCTTCATCCAGTAACTTCATGTGCATATCAATATGGTGAATACCATCATAGGGCAAAATTTCCATTTTGATGTATTCGTTGATTCCCATAAATAAATTCATCCGATCATCAATTTGTGCTTCGGTTAAATCTTCTGGGTTAAATAGTCCACTAGGCGAATTTTCATCCAGTACTAAATTGGAAGAAAAGGCAGTTCCAAAACCATCTACCATAAAATTGCCTCCCGTATGCACCAAAGAATATGGGGCTGAAGTTGTTTGATACAATGGTATATTTTTAAAGTTAGCCACGGCATCTGGCACCTCATCATCAGCCGGGCGCGCGCGATTGTAAATCCAATCTACCAAATACAGTGAGTCGACTTCATTTTTATATACAGAGTTTCCGCCATAATCACGCATCCAAATAGAGTTCACGTTTTCTTCGATATAACTCACATTATTTAACGGAACGCCATTACTCGTTAACCTCGCTTTTACCAGATTTGAATCGGCACAAATTATAATGACCTCGCACTCTTCTTGCGCTATATCGGTTATCTGACACAAAATACCCGGATACCCAGACCAGGCAATAACCAAAGACTGTATTTCTTCCCACTCTGCCATGGTTCGTACCGTTGCATTAGGCGGAGTCTCCATTCCGGTGGCCGTTCGATTTAAATTATAGGATGCTACGCCCAAGGCTTCTCTGGGTGTCATTTGATTTGGAACAACCGTATTTTGAGAAAGTATGTTAGTTGAAATCAAGAGCCCTATTAAGAGTGTAAAAAGAGAACGTATCTGTCTATGCGAATACCTATATGCACTTCGAACTATCATTTTCATACCCGTCTTGGTTTATTTGTAATACTGGGTAAATATAGGGGAATTGAAGGTCATTGGAAAAGAGAATTTTAAAGCTGCTAGGGTTTACGTCCTTCAATTAACCTTTTACCTCACCTCCACACCGCTCTAGAAAAATTATTTTACTTCTTTCCACATCAAAAACGAATTTATTAAAAAAATAATTACTCACGCAATCTCTTAATAAACAGGTGTTAAGATGATTTTTAAACGAAATAAAATAGGATATTTAAAAAAAAATAATTTTTTTTTGTAAAAAGTCTATTATAAACGCAAAGAAGAACTACCTTTGCCGAATATATAAAATAATTGTTATGAGTAACGGAACAGTAAAATTTTTCAACGATTCTAAAGGATTCGGATTTATCACCCAAGAAGGTGGAGGTGCAGATGTATTTGTACATGTAAACGGTCTTATCGATGAAATCAGAGAAGGCGACAAAGTAAGCTTTGATGTTGAAGAAGGTAAAAAAGGTCTTAACGCGGTAAACGTAAAAGTATCGTAACCTTATTTCTTCGAAATAAATTTAGACCGGTCAGAAATGACCGGTTTTTTTTTGCCTTAATTTTTCCTTTCCGCTATTGATTTTGATTCTTGCTTAGACTGCGATCAGGTAGTAACCTTATACCGCCTGATATGAATAAAAACTAGCGCAGATAAGACCCCCCACTAATTTTAACGTATATTTTTTTCGAAGCTCTCCACTTTTACAGTTTTCCCAAAGTATAGACTCTGGCTCGAAATAGTTCGATTCTATTTAGACACTTGGGCCATAAAAGTTAAGGATACAAAAAAAAGGCAATACTCTCGCATCGCCTTTTGTATATATGATAGAGGTTATTTATTTCTTAAACGCCAACTTCTCTGATCTTCCTTTCTTGAAAATTTTATTGCTATTATGTGTTCCTTTACGCAACTCTTTCTGCTCTTCAAAAGGCAAAGCAGCCACTTCCTGACATTCTATAGAGCAACACATATCCATTTTCTCTTGGCACTTCTTACATTGAATAAATAATAAATGACACGCTTCATTCGCGCAGTTCACGTGCGAATCAAACGGATCCCCGCATTGATGACAGTTAGAAACCACATGTTCTGAAATACGTTCCGATTTACGTTCATCAAACACAAAATTCTGACCTTGAAATTTATTTTCAATACCGTCCTCTTTTACCTGGCGCATGTATTCAATAATACCACCTTCCAGTTGGTACACATTCTTGAAACCTTTGTGTTTGAAATACGCACTCGCTTTTTCACAACGAATACCACCAGTACAATACATCACCAAGTTTTTATCTTCTTTATGCGCTTTTAAGTCGTCTTCAATAACATCTAACGAATCTCTAAACGTATCTACATCTGGAGTAACGGCTCCTTCAAAGTGACCAATTTCACTTTCATAATGATTACGCATATCCACCAAAACCGTTTCTTTTTTCGAAATCAAATCATTAAAACCGTCTGCTTTTAAATGCACGCCAATATCGGTCACATCAAAAGTTTCATCATGGAGTCCGTCAGCTACAATTTTATCGCGCACCTTGACTTTCAACTTTAAGAAAGATTTATTGTCATGTTCTATCGCCACATTTAAGCGGATACCATTTAAAAATGAAATGGAATCTAGATGAGTTTTAAATTCATTAAAACGATCAGCTGGCAAAGATAACTGGGCATTAATACCCTCGTTAGCTACGTAAATACGCCCCAATACATCGAGTTCGTTCCAATGAATGAATAAGTGATCTCGCAGTATTCGCGGATTCCCAATATGATGATACGTATAAAACGATATCGTTAATCGGTCTTTGCCCGCCTCATCAATGAGTTGTGCACGCTCCTCAGCGCTTAACTTATTATACAGTTGCATGCTATAAATAAATTTTGCGTTTGATATATGTTGAACGTACAAAAGTATTGAATAAGCTGGACGTCAGATAAAAGATATGGGAAAAAAGATGGCCAGCTAGGGATGATACCCCTCCTATTTGAGAATAGTAGGTAGATGCCTAAAAACTCCCCCTCCACTACCCTGTACCTCTCTGCGAAGAGGGAACCAAAAAATTATCGAGTTGGGTACTTTTCTTTGACAAATAACGACCCTCTTCCAACTAAAACAGGCGTTACTTCCACCTACTGATCCATCCGTAAAAGCACCGTCTAAAAAACTACTCTTTTACCGATTTATCCTTTTTTGGGGTCAACAGATACATCCAAATCAACCTAGAGTATCTGAAATTAGTAAAACTAGTCAGTACAATAACCCCAAACATTATCGCGATTAGGACTTCTGTATTGCTGATGAAAAATTGGGCAATAAAAAAAGCCCCTCCCAACTCGGCTACAATCAGCGCATAACTCACAAACATTGCCCCAAAAAAGAATCCGGGTTCCGTTTCATAGGTATGCCTACAATTCGCACATGAATCGTTCATTTTAGGTGCTTTAAACAACAAAATATTACCATTTGTTTGAAAAACTTTTTCTTGCTCACAAATAGGACATTTAGCGGCCACGACTTTTTGTACAATATTCATATTATCTGATCTTAAAATGCAAAAGTAGCTTAATAGAGTCATTTTGTGTTGTGTTCTTTACGCTCATACTTGTACTTTTGAGACATTATGGGCAATGAATCATTTCCAATTTTAAATATTAAACACTTCCAAGATACTTCTGATCAAGAATCTTTTTACGCCAATATTTTTTCCAATCATTTGCGTTGCAATCATACCGAGATTACAACGCCTCATAAACATGATTTTTATCTTTCGGTATGCTTCACTCACGGACAAGGCACGCATGAAATAGACTTTCAAACTTTTCCTATTACTGCTGGCTCGCTCTATTTTTTACACCCCGGTCAAACGCATTCTTGGAAATTGTCGGATGATATTGAAGGGTATATTTTTTTTCACTCTAGAAACTTTTACGATAGTCAGTACGCACGAAAAAGCATCACCGACTTCCCCTTGTATCACTCCTCACGGTTTCCTCCATTTTTACAATTAGACCCTGATCAAACCCAGAAAGCAATAGATACGTTTCAATCTCTGTTATCCGAATACCCCATACCTTGTTTAGCTAAAGCAGAAAAAGTATGCAGTTTATTAGATGTTTTTTACCTTGATTTATCGGAGCAGTTAATTAAATTACATTCGGAAGCTCCGGTGCAACCCCATACCTACACCTCTAAAATTAACCAACTCGAGCAACTTATAGAGCACCATTTTAAACACGAAAAACTGCCTCGAGTATACGCCCAAAAAATGAATATGACCTCCAAGCACTTGAACCGAATATGTAAAAGCACCCTTGGAAAAACCACCTCTGAGTTAATTAACGCTCGCCTTTTGCTCGAGTCTAAACGAATGTTGGTCCATACAGATCATCCCCTTTCTTTTGCGGCATATGCATTAGGATTTAAAGACTACGCCTACTTTTCAAGATGGTTCAAACAACAAACTGGCAAAACGCCCAGTCAGTTTAAAGGTCAATATCATACTTCTCTGTAGATTTCAATAACTTTACCGACTTACAATCATGAAAAACAAGGACAAAAACACCGAAATATCAAAAGCCAGCTCTCAGGCAGATACGCCCTATAACCGAGAATTACTGCAATCTATGCTGCAACTTGGCGAACAGGAGCGAACAAATAATGGCCTCTTAATTCACGCCTTGATTGTGGGCGAAAATGCGCCATTCATTAAAAATTTTCACCCTAAAAACCACTTGAAACACATACAACAAAACACCCATGAGTAAAACGACTGTTTTAATGAGTGAGGTAGCTATTACCGATTTAGAAACTGTTTGGCGAGCAACGTTAGATACCTCAGGTCGTGAGGATGCAGATGCGCTTTACATAGACCTCATTGCTCAATTAAAGAAAATAGCCACCGACTTTACCCTTGGGAAATCTATTGAAAACATACGAGATGGTTACCGCATACTTGCCACAGCAGGGCATTGCATTTATTACCGCGCTGATGTAATAAATAAGGTAGATATTATTCGGGTTCTTCCGCGCTAGTCATAAAATAAATGGACTTTACACCCTGAAAACAGGGTAATTTAATAGTCGGGAATTGAATTTAATCAGTCCAGAATCCGTAACTTTATATGACACAAAAAAACCGAATTATGAACAAGTATCTTTTTGTAAGTATCCTCCTATCCACTACGCTACTATCCTGTCAAAACCAAAACGCTATGATTGATAAAACCGTTGTAAAAGAACTCGATCTAGAAAAATATTTAGGCACCTGGTATGAAATTGCCAGATACGACCATTCATTTGAACGAAACTTAGTGGGGGTGACCGCAACATACTCTATGCGTGAGGATGGAAAAATAAAAGTGGTGAACTCTGGTTATGAATATACCCTAGACGGAAAACTTTCGGAAGCCACTGGGAAAGCAAAGATTCCGGATTTAACAGAACCTTCCAAACTCAAAGTATCATTTTTCTGGATATTCTATGGAGATTATTTCGTGATGGAATTAGACCAAAACTATCAATGGGCGGTGATTGGCAGTAGCTCCGACAAATACTTATGGATTTTATCTCGGGTACCGCACATGAACCCAACTATATACCAAGGTTTATTAGATAACCTAACCAAACGTGGTTACGATGTTTCCAAGTTAATTGACGTAGCTCAGAAATAGCATTAACAATAGCGCTATTCTTTTTTGACAAATGAGAGCGTTCCAATACGTAGATTTACGGTCGCTCTTGCAACAAGCAACATGGAAAATGTAGACCCTGCGATGGCCTGCCTAGTTCTCTTTAGAAAAGAGAAAAGTAAGCCCGGTAGTGATTGGCTTATATACCTTTATAAAAGCGTCTTTTTTGGGCGCACAAAAAGAAAATTAGCCTTTTTATTATGGCACAAAAAACGGTTATGGCTCAATTAATCCAGCCGACTTCTTCTCTACCAAATTACCACCCCCGGTTTATTCACCACCGGTGTATTCTCGAGTAACACATCGGTAATGGTATGTGCCCCGAAAATGAATTTCTTATCCATTAATTGGGTGCCGTTAAAAAAGGTCACCCAGTATTCGTTATTTAAATGAAAAACATCGTTGGTGATGTGTTCGATCTTAGCAGCTGTTTTAGCAGGAACATTGCCAATTACATGACGTAATACAGAAGTTTCTGTTTTTGCTTTCCCTGGCTCTTCTAAATAGCCTTTAGCCGTAATCATTACTCCTTCAATCATTTCGTTTTGATCGTTCACCAAGTATACATTCCAAAACTCATTTTTATTTTCATCGGTTTCCTTTACCGCGGCTATATAAACGTTCTTTACTTCTGGTATCTCGATATCTTTTTTCATTTTTGTAACCTTTAGGCAAAGGTAAAAGTTCACATGAATTTATTGCACCAAAAGTGGCATCACTTTCCGACCCACCGTGGTTTCTATGACTACATGATATAATCCGGGCTGAACGGTTGTTAACGAGATTTGTTGAAACCTAGATTCTTCTTGTACCACTTCCCTTCCCAATACATCGAACACCGTTACAGATAGTAGCGTTCCGTTTTCTAATGCTACCGAAAACTGCTGATTGGCTGGGTTTGGAAATACCTTAACCTCTATAGCTGAAACTACCTCATCCACGCTATTAATTATTCCACCATTCCGCATAATCAAACCACTATCTCCCACCGTAATAGCTAAGGAATCGTTGATAGCTGTGACGTCATTTAATATTTGAGGGGTAGATTCTAAACTCCAGGAAAGAGCTTGGTTATTCCTCCATAGTATAGCGCCCGTATGTGGTAGCGATGCGTCACCCACGGCAATAAGCCCGTTACTTTGTATTCCGGCCAAAGTTTTCCATTGCGGATCAAAGAACGGTAACGGGTTGATATATTCATTCCAAGTAGCCCCAGAATCAGTGCTAAAAATCAAAGAATTTCGCGAAGAATCGATAACGGCATAAATGGTGGAATCATCCACGAAAAGTAAATCCCAAATAATTTCACTCGAAATGGTTGGAATGGTATCCCATGTATCTCCGCCATCAAACGTTCGATGAACCATTCCGCTATCGCCAGCTGCTATTCCGTATAGTGTATCGTGAAATGTTACTGTTCTTAAGTATTCATTGCCCCATGATAAATAGGTGCTATTGTTTTGCCATACCCCATTTGTTTTTTTATCGATTGTTTTGCCACCAAAGCAACTAGATCCAACCACATAAGAGTTATCTGCATCAAAATTGAAACAGAAAATAGGGGAACACATGCTCGTGCTTTCTTGCGTCCAATTATCGCCCCCATCCACTGTTTTATACATGGCTCCATTATAACTTTGATGTCCAATCATAGCGAATCCAGTATCTGCACTAATAAAATCAACTTGAATAATGTCTGGCAAATTGTTCCAAAAATAGATTCCATTTGTTGGATACTCTACCCATGTACTTCCGCCATCTATTGTTTTTAGTAAGGTACTATCGTTAGCTCCAATGTAACCTACTAACTCTGATCCGAATGAAACGGAGTTTAATTTGAGGTTTGTTCCGGATGGAACGGCTTGCCAAACTTGAGTGAATCCGGTTAGGGTTATCAGCATCGATACGAGTAAAAAAATATGGTTTTTCATAGTTCTAGATTTTCCTCAAAGGTGAGACCTAAGTTAGGTGGTGTCAATGGACAAATAGGTTTAGTTGTGGTACTTTTTTACGTAAAGGGATTGCCTTAAAGGATATTCTTATTAGAAACTAATAAGTTTTTCTCTATTTTCATGCTCATTATTTTCTTTGCTTCTCCAAAGAAAAGAACCAAAAGAAAAGTGACTTTTTGGAAGGTGGTTCGCAAGCGACCATGGGTTCTATAGCTTTCCATGCTCTTTTCCCTTCGGGAATGCAATTCCAAGCAACGAACCACTACCACTGACCAAAAAGAAAACCTTCAAATCATCATCTTCCTTCCATGAAAGCGATGTTTTCTCCACGTGATACTTTCTGAGCAATCATTTTGACCTACTCCTCCAAGGGGGAATTAAATTAACTTCCGATTCATATCTTCAGCTTAGTTTATGTCACAAGTGACACCCTATCGAAAGTGTATTTTACTTTGAGGATTGTTGTCTAAAAGCGGTTGGGGTGATGCCTGTTTTGCTTTTAAAGAAGCGATTGAAATACGCTGCATCTTTGAAATTTAATGCAAACATGACATCTTTTACCGATCTATCGGAATAGGATAATAGCTTTTTGGCTTCTAGTACAATTCGGTCGTGAATGACTGCCGAACATGTGCCGGAATGGAATTCTTTACATACTTCATTCAGCTTTCGAACGGATACGTGTAAAGCTTCGCTGTAAAACGAAACGGGCGGATGTTCTAAGAAGTTATTCTCTACCAATATCACCAAGTCCATGTAGAGTTTAAAGTGCACATGGGTTTCTTGAATGGCATTAGGAGCAATAGCTTGTTCGCGTAAAAAGCGCTTTACCAATACATGTACATAGTCTTTTACGATTTCTTGGTAAAACGGGTTTTGTACTTTCAATTCCGTTTTCATGGTATCCAATAAACTGCCTAGTTCTTGAAATACTTTTGCCCCAACATTTAAGCTGGGTTGTAAAAAGAAGGCATGAAAAAATCGCACGTATAAATCGTAATCGAGGCCATAGAAATACGCTTTGGACACTAACACTACATGGCCGTTGGTATTGAACGCTCTTTTTACTTTATGTATTTGATTAGGGAACACAAAATGCACCGAGTAATCGTGAATAACGTGATCCGTAAAATCTATATCATGTACTCCGCCCCCTTTGCTAAACAGAAATACTTCTATGTATTCGTGTTTATGTGGTTGCGATGTGTCATAGCTGTTACGCTCCATTAGCTCTACTACTTCTATGTAGTTGGAGTGGTCTTCTTCGCCAATTTTGTATATGGGGATTTTGTTTTTGATGGGGTAAAGATAGTTAGAAGTTGGAGTCGGAATGTAGAATACGGGTTTAGGAAATCCTAACTTCGTGAAGTCTGCAGATAAATTACTTGATTTCATCCCTTATTTAAAACAGAACGCCATGTTAGCGTATTTAAAATGAACTGAGGCAATTTTAATTATTAAATTTCCGTAGAACCAAAAAATAAACTAATACAAAAAGCTATATTTGGGGCGAATGAAACCTTACACTTACACTATCCTCCTGTTATTAATCCCCCTATTTACGAATGCCAAGAAGGTCATCACTAAAACGAGTACTGCTTTCGTGTTTGACTTAAATAATGGGTACACCGAAACCTATTCTGAAAGTGGGAGCATCAGTAAAGCACATACGTTAAACACTTTCATTTCTGGC
>JBLFZF010000045.1:0-24794 GCA_047610145.1 Salibacteraceae bacterium
TACTAGAGGGGAAGATATAGGTCAAGTAAGAAAGGTTGTTCCTGATCATTTCTTTTTGGTACCTGGTGTTGGGGCACAAGGAGGTAGTCTGGCAGATGTGGTAACCTATGGAATGACTCCAGATTGCGGTCTTTTGGTTAATTCATCTAGAGGAATAATCTATGCTTCTAATGGTGCTGATTTTGCAGAAAGAGCAAAAGAGGAGTCAAATAAAATTCAGTTGGAAATGGCGGTCCATTTGAAAAACCATAGGGTCATTTAAAAATAGTTGGAAGTAAAGTGGATGGAAGTTTAGGGAATCATTACCTTAGGCTTGTAAATCCTATTTTATGACCGAAGAGTTTCTCCATTATATATGGAAATACAAATTGTTTAACCAAGTTAACCTATGTACAGAAAATGGGTTAACTATTGTAATTTCTAAAGAAGGAAGCTATAATCTGGGTTCAGGTCCGGACTTTAACCACGCCAAAATTTTAATCGGAGAGATTACTTGGGTAGGGAATGTAGAGATTCATATAAGTTCTTCTGATTGGTTTAAACATGGTCACCAAAACGATCCGGTATACGGAAAAACTATTTTACACGTAGTTTGGAATTATGATAAACCGGTATTCGATTCCCTGAGCAATGAAATTCCAGTTTTAGTATTAAATGGGCGAGTTTCTCATAGGCTGTTACAAAATTTTGATACTCTTCATTTCAATGAAAATAAAATTTTGTGTAAAGGTTTGACTAACGAATTGGACCCTTTCAAAACTTCTCAATGGTTAAATAGATTGTTAATTGAGAGGTTAGAAAGAAAAGTGGGTGACATTAAAAGTGTTTTTGAACAAGTAAATAAGGATTGGGTTCAAACACTTTTTATTGTATTGGCCAAAAACATGGGGTTTAAGGTGAATGAATTACCCATGATGCTGCTGGCTCAAAGTGTGGATTTTAAGATACTACTAAAAAATAAAGATAAACCGTTTGTTCTTGAAGCAATTCTTTTAGGAGTATCCGGTTTAATTCCGTACTTACCTAAAGATGGTTTTAGTGAAGCGTTAAAAAAGGAGTTTTCACACCAAAAAGCCAAGTATAGGTTAACGCAAATAGAACCTAGTTTATGGAAGTTTGGGAAAATTAGACCGGCAAACTTTCCTACCGTAAGAATTAGTCAACTAGCTAGTTTTGTTCATAAACACGGAAATTTGTTCTACTTTTTGGTAAGAGATTATCATTTGGAAATTAACCTAAATGTGTTGCGGGTCTCTACCAGCGAATATTGGAAAACTCATTATGTGTTTGGAAAAAAAGTAGAGAGTAAGAGTAAAATAATAGGAGAAAAATCCATCGAAAACATTGGAATTAATACCATTGCACCCATGCTTTTTTTTTACGGGAAAGAAATGCAATCAGTGACTCATCTGCAGCTGGCTTTAGAGGTGCTGGAAAAAATTCCTGCAGAAAATAATTTAATCATTAGAAACTGGGCACAAAACAATATTTTTGCAAAAAGAGCTTCAGATTCGCAATCTTTAATTGAGTTAACAAATAATTACTGCGCATTAAAGAAATGCCTAAATTGTGGCATTGGAATACAAGTACTGAAAAATGAAACTAGTTAAACATATTCAAGACTTTTTTGAAGAGCAAGCTTACGGAGTTTGTGAATGGTGGGGCACAAAGTTTAATGTGAATACAGGGGCTATTCGGGTGTATTTTATTTATCTATCCTTTTTAACCTTAGGTTCTCCTTTGGTGATTTACTTAGCAATGGCATTTGTTTTAAAAAACAAAAACTGGTTTAAACCAAAGCGCAGTACTATTTGGGAATTATAATTGTGACTAGCGCTTTTAAATATTTCAAGGAATTATATTTTTCCTTTTTCCTCCTGTCTACGGTAATTCTTACTGGGATTTTGGGGTATATGGTTATAGAGAACTATGACTTAGTAGATGCTTTTTATATGACCATTATTACGGTATCCACCGTAGGGTTTAAAGAAGTACAGCCATTATCTGTAGAGGGTAGGATATTTACTGCTTTTTTGATAATTTTCAGCTTTGGTATCTTTGCATATACAGTTTCCTATATTACGAGGTATATTGTTAATGGTGATTTACAAAATTATTTTAAAAATTATAAAGTGGACGCATATATTGATAGGATTTCAGATCAC
The DNA here is from genome assembly GCA_047610145.1 of Salibacteraceae bacterium. Classification (GTDB taxonomy): domain Bacteria; phylum Bacteroidota; class Bacteroidia; order Flavobacteriales_G; family Salibacteraceae; genus CAJXZP01. The sequence continues at coordinate 2,166 of JBLFZF010000045.1, forward strand.
GTAATTGTGTGTGGGTATGGTAGGAATGGTGCGCAAGCCGTTAAAACTTTGTTAGCCTATGGCAAGGAAGTGGTTATTATAGAAAATGACGATGAAATTTTAAATCGCTTAAAGGAGGCGAACTTGCTTTATATAAAAGGAGATGCTACAGACGAAAAAACATTGTTAAGAGCGGGCATCCACCGAGCAAAATCAATTATTTCTACGTTACCGCATGATGCGTTAAACGTTTTTGTGGTGTTAACGGCTCGTGAATTAGCATCATCGCTTCATATTATTAGTCGTGCTTCTGAAGATAGTTCAGAAAAGAAATTGAGAATTGCCGGGGCAGATAACGTGATTATGCCAGATAAAGTAGGAGGAGCGCATATGGGCTCTTTGGTGGTGACTCCAGATGTATATGAGTTTTTGGATCATATTTCGGTGATGGGAAGTAATGAAGTTAATTTAGAAGAAATATCTTTTAAAAATATTCCGGTGAAGTTTCAAAATGAAAAACTTTCTAAATTGGATGGTAGCTATGATTCTGGCTGTTTAATAATAGGCTATCGTACGCCAAATGGAGAGTATAGGGTTAACCCAAGTCCAGAACTGCTCATTGTGCCGGGTTGTAAAATATTTGTGCTTGGTACCCAGAGTCAAATTCGTCAAATTAATACGCTGTTGCAACTATAATGTTTCTATAGAACATTCTGTTTCCCTTCTCTAATGGATACGTGGGTTCTTTATTTGTAACGGGTTTGGTAGGTCTGAATTTCTGAGGTTATTTCGTTACAGGAGTTAGCAGGTAAACGATATTTCACAAAATTATTTTTTTGTAAAACTACTCTGTTTCCAAATCCTTAGATGGGTGAAGTGATTTAAAATTTGAAGGTTGTTATATTAGGTATTGCTGTTTGAGAAGTCAATTTTCACCAATTTAAATCATTGCTTTTTTTTGTCAATAATGGTTAGATTTCCCAAATAAATGTGGCTCATACAGAGAATTATTTCCGTAAACTTCCTGTTTTTTCAAGTAGTTCTGTTACCCATAGAAATATGACCTATACATCTGGGTGTTTAAATGAGGTAGATTTTCTTGCCTAGGATTATATAGGGTGGAATTAATAAGTGTATTCACTAATTTTCGACCGGTAATCATTCAATTTCATAGATCTTATCTGAATAACCTATGATTTAAGCCTGAGATATTTATATTTGGGCATAAATCTGAATTCATGAGAAAAATAGTCGCTCTGTTGAGCATACTTTTAGTGCACATTAATAATTCTTTTGCGCAAGAAGTTGCAGGGGCTAATGGAAAAAATATTGGAGAAGTAATCGACTCTTGGTTTGCGCCTATTGTTGACCTTTTAGCAATTGTTTTTTTTGCAGACCCCTTAAAAATGGTGGGTATTGATATTGGTGCAGATGTACCCTTTATTGTGGTTTGGTTGGGGTTTGGAGCTGTTTTCTTCACTATAAAAATGAACTTTATTAATTTTCGTGGTTTTAAACACTCGATAGAATTAATTCAAGGAAAATACGATGATCCAAATGATGAAGGGGAAGTTTCACATTTTCAAGCACTAACTACCGCTTTGTCTGCTACGGTGGGTTTAGGAAATATTGCAAGTGTTGCTGTGGCGATTACTATTGGTGGACCAGGAGCTACTTTTTGGATGATTTTAGCCGGTATATTAGGGATGTCAACCAAGTTTACAGAATGCACTTTGGGTGTTAAGTATAGAGATTTACATGAAGATGGATCTGTGTCTGGTGGCCCAATGTATTATTTAACAAAAGGATTGAAAAAACGAAATTTAGCTCAATTGGGGAAGGGACTAGCTATTCTTTTTGCAATTCTAGCGGTATTAGCTTCCTTTGGTGGGGGTAATATGTTTCAATCCAATCAAGCTTATGCGCAAATGTCTGGGCAGTTTACTTTTCTGGAAGGATACGGGTTTTGGTTTGGTATAGGTATGGCCATAATGGTAGGTGTGGTTATTATTGGAGGTATTCAATCAATTGCAAAGGTCACTGAAAAAATTGTGCCTTTTATGGCAATAGTATATGTGTTTTCAGCACTGATTATTTTAGGTATAAAGTATGATCAAATTTTTCATGCATTCGGGTTAATTATTGATGGTGCTTTTTCTCCTGAATCTGTTGGAGGTGGCTTCGTTGGTGTATTGATGACAGGTTTCAAAAGAGCCTCGTTTTCTAATGAGGCGGGAGTTGGGTCTGCAGCAATTGCACATTCGGCTGTTAAAACTCAGGAGCCTGTGAGTGAAGGTTTCGTAGCTTTATTAGAACCTTTTATTGATACCGTTGTTATTTGTACCATGACGGCTTTAGTAATAATAATCACAGGAGAATATAAAAACACCGGGTTGGAAGGCGCTCAATTAACCTCTAAGGCTTTTGAAAGTGCGTTTTCATGGTTTCCTTTAGTTTTAGCGGGTGCGGTGTTCTTGTTTGCTTTTTCTACTATGATTTCTTGGTCTTATTACGGCTTAAAAGCTTGGACATACTTATTTGGCGAAGGAAAGTTTTCTGAAAATGCGTATAAATTATTATTCTTAGTTTTTGTAGTTATTGGAGCTTCAACTTCAATGAATTCAGTCATTACATTTTCGGATATGATGATATTAGCGATGGCGTTTCCAAACATTATTGGGCTTTTAATTATGTCAAATGAAGTTAAGGCAGATTTAAATGATTACATGCATCGTGTTAAAACAGGTGTGATAAAACAGTTTCATTAATTTTTTTTATACCGTTAAAAAAGCTCCTTTTGGAGCTTTTTTTTTGTCTTTACTTTTCTCTATCTTGTAACAGATTAATCGTGTCGGTTATTCATGTGACCCTTTTTTATTCTTTTAATTTAAACCCTAACTTATGAAAGGCTCTTGGAAAGACTTATTTGCATTTAATAAAAGAGAACGGAACGGAATTTTGGTCCTGATATCCTTAATTATCTTCCTTCTCATTATTCAAGTATTGATGCCTTTGTTTGTCGTGTACCCTGTGTTTGATAATTCTGAAAAAGTAAAATCATATTTAGCGATTCTAAAACAGGATTCTGTGATGGAGTCTGAAAGAGTAATTTTCGAAAAGAATAAAATTTTCGCTGCAAAAAGGAAGCGTAATCAAAATCAGTATTCAAAGAAATATAATAGAGCTATAGAAAAAAAGTCTCCCATGGTTTGGGATCCCATTAGCTTTGATCCTAATAATGCGAAAATAGAAACGTGGGAAAGGTTTTCGCTCTCTAGAAAACAAGCAACTTCCATTTTAAATTATGTATTTAAAGGAGGTGTTTTTAAAGTAAAGGGGGATGTAAGTAAGATGTATGTTGTGGATAAACAATTATACGCCAAGATGAAGCCTTTTATTTTGTTGCCAGATTCATTGGTTAAAATAGACGGAAACTTGTCTTATAAAAACAAGGGGTTTTCTATAGACACCTTGGTTATTGAATTGAATCAAACGGATACAACTCAGTTGAAAAAATTAAAAGGAATAGGAAGTTATTATGCTCGACAAATCATTTTTTATAGGGATAAATTAGGGGGGTATTACGCCATCGAACAATTATATGAAATTGAAAGAATGCGGACAGAAACGGTGCAAAAAATCCTTCCGTTTATTAAAGTCGATAAAAATAGGGTGAAAAAAATAAAAATTAATTCTTACTCTGCTCCTGAAATGGTTAGGCATCCATACATAACTTGGAATATGGCTATTGGTATTCAGGACTATAGAGATTTTACGAGAAAGTTTAAATCTACGCATCAGTTGGTGGAAATTGGGTTGCTCAATGAAGAAATATATAGTAAACTTGTGCCCTATCTAGAACTATAGTTAAATCATCATTTTTAAAGTAGATTTAAATGAATTTTGAAGAAACAGAAAACCAAGAAATGATCGCCCAAATGGTGCGGGATTTTGCGGAAAAGGAAATCAGACCAAACATTATGTTGTGGGATGAAGCTCAAACATTTCCTGTGGACCTATTTAAAAAAATGGGTGATCTAGGATTGATGGGTATACTAGTGCCAACTGAATATGGAGGTTCTGGGTTTGGGTATCAGGAGTATGTGACAGCAATTGAAGAGCTTTCAAAAGTGGATGGGTCTATTGGTCTTTCCGTTGCAGCGCATAACTCGTTGTGTACAGGACATATCTTGCAATTCGGAAGTGAAGAGCAAAAGCAGAAATATCTTCCCAAATTAGCGTCAGCTGAATTTATAGGTGCTTGGGGATTAACAGAACAAGGTTCTGGATCTGATGCAGGTGGCATGGCTACAGTAGGTGTGCAAGATGGAGATTACTGGGTGATTAATGGAGCTAAAAACTTTATTACCCATGGTATTTCTGGTGATGTGGCTGTAGTGATTGTTCGTACAGGCGAAAAAGGGGCTTCTGATGGCACGACTGCTTTTATTATTGATAAAGGAACAGAGGGCTTTAAAGGAGGAGCTAAAGAAAATAAGTTAGGGATGCGTGCGTCTGAAACGTGTGCATTGTTCTTTGATAATGTGCGCGTGCATAAAGACCAGGTTTTAGGAAACGTAGGTGAGGGTTTTAAACAAGCACTGAAAGTCCTAGATGGCGGTAGAATCTCAATTGCAGCATTAGGAGTGGGTATTGCATTAGGTGCATATGAAGCATCTTTGAAATATGCGAAGGAAAGAGAGCAATTTGGTAAACCTATTGCATCTTTTCAAGCGATCTCCTTTAAATTAGCAGATATGGCAACAAAAATTGAAGCCTCACATTTGCTAACTATGTTTGCAGCTGATCTGAAAGAAAGAAAGCAACCGATGACTAAAGAAGGGGCTATGGCTAAGCTATATTCCTCTGAAGTAGCTGTGGAAGTTTCAAATGAAGCGGTACAAGTTCATGGGGGGTACGGCTATACAAAAGATTACCCAGTAGAAAAGTTTTATAGAGATAGTAAGCTTTGTACCATTGGAGAAGGAACCTCTGAGATACAAAAACTAGTGATTTCAAGACAAATTATTAAATAAAGTTTGGTTTAAAGGAATATAGGATTACCTTTGCCGCCCTTAAAAAGAAACAAGCATGCTAATTGTACCTGTAAAAGACGGAGAGCCAATCGAGAGAGCTCTTAAAAAATTCAAGAAAAAATTCGAACGCACTGGTGTTATGAAAGAAATGCGTGCGCGCAAAAAATATATTAAGCCAACGGTCAGGAAGCGCGAGGAAAAGTTGCGTGCCATTTATCGTGAGCAATACTTGAATAATTTAGACTAGTTTTAAATTTTCTTATAATATTTAAGAGATCCTGCGATTTTTATCGCGGGATTTTTTAATTTTATGCTTTAGCAAAACAGCTATACTTCATGCATAAAAACGAATTCCAAAAATACCTTCAATCTGAAAAGAGGTTTTCCGTTCATACGGTAACTGCTTATTTGAATGATGTGAATCAGTTTTTGGAATTTATTGGAAATGCATATGGGGAGTTACCCATAAATAAAGTAGATCATAAAGTGATTCGCTCTTGGTTGGTGTACCTAGTTAGTGATGCGCAAATTTCAAATAACTCAGTAAATCGAAAGCTTTCGTCTATAAAAACGTATTTTAGATTTTTACAGTTGATTGAAGTTGTGAATGTGAGTCCCACCTTGAAAGTCATTGCTCCTAAAGTAAGTAAGAGGTTGCCTGAATTTGTAGATCAGACCTCTATGGATAAATTTCTCGGGGTGAATGTTTTTGACAAAAGTTTCGATGGTAGGAGAGATCAGCTTGTGATAGAGCTGTTGTATCAAACCGGAATTAGACTATCTGAATTACTGTCTATTACCGTCAATGACGTTCTCTCTAGTACCGGGGCTATACGCGTGTTGGGAAAACGAAATAAGGAGCGGATTGTACCTGTAAATAAGCAGCTCCTCTGTTTGGCCAATGCATACATTGAGTGTAGGAGTGATTTACATACGAATGAGCAAGTTTTGCTTCTTACGGCAAAAGGTAAACCGGCTTATCCAAAGCTTATTTATAAAATCGTAAACACCTATCTAGGACAGGTTTCTACGGTAAATAAAAAGAGTCCACACATTTTGAGGCATACCTTTGCAACACACATGTTGAATAATGGAGCGGACTTAAATACAATTAAAGAATTGTTGGGGCATGCAAGTCTATCTGCAACCCAAATATATACACACAATTCATTCGAAAAACTAAAATCTATTTATAATCAAGCTCATCCTAGGGCTTAAAAATTATCAGATATATGAAATTAAATATTCAATCCATCCACTTCGATGCGGATCAAAAATTGTTAGCGCTAGTTCAAGATAAAGCAGATAAATTAGAAACGTATTATGATCAGATTGTTTCTGGTGAGGTGTTTTTACGTGTAGAGAAATCTGAAAATCGTGAAAATAAGCTGGTGGAGATTAAGCTAGTGGTGCCAGGTAATGATCTTTTTGCAAGCAAGAAAGCAGGTACCTTTGAAGAAGCTCTTGATGAAGCTATGGAAGCCTTAAGAAGACAAGTGAAAAAACTGAAGGAAAAATTATCGGATAGGTAATAGGTCTGATTTGCAAGGGATAAAAAACTTTTTTTAAAAAAGTGGAAAATGTTGCTTGCGGTAACGCATTTCTTTTCTACATTTGCATTCCTTTTGAAAGGGGTTCTCCGGAAAGAGAGTCTTAATCTAAAAAGGGTAAAGTTTTGCCGATGTAGCTCAGCTGGCTAGAGCAGCTGATTTGTAATCAGCAGGTCGGAGGTTCGAGTCCTCTCATCGGCTCTTTTTAAAACAGAACGTAAAAGAAGCATCGTTACCAACACGATGCTTTTTTTAGCTGAAAATTCAGTGTTTTGTTAGATCAGGTTACGTGTAACTTGGTTGTGTTCTTTAAAGTATTGTAAAAGTTTTGGGGGGATACTCAAGCGGCCAACGAGGGCAGACTGTAAATCTGCTGACTACGTCTTCGCAGGTTCGAATCCTGCTCCCCCCACACTTATCTTTTTAATAAGCGGAAGTAGCTCAGTTGGTAGAGCGTCAGCCTTCCAAGCTGAGGGTCGCGAGTTCGAGTCTCGTCTTCCGCTCTTTTTAAAGGTGAAGAAATAACCCCCTTTTAGGGAGTTGCTTTTGTAAGAGAGAAGTCTTATTGCCGATGTAGCTCAGGGGTAGAGCACTTCCTTGGTAAGGAAGAGGTCCGGGGTTCAAATCCCCGCATAGGCTCTATTGAAGTGAATAAATAGTAAAAATAATAGAAACGTAAATTAAAATTTATAGCTATGGCTAAAGAAAAGTTTGACCGGTCGAAACCACACGTAAACATCGGTACTATTGGACACGTGGATCATGGGAAAACTACCTTGACCGCAGCAATTACATCCGTATTAGCGGCAAAAGGACTTTCTGAAGTTCGTGATTTCGCATCGATTGATAATGCTCCAGAAGAGAAAGAACGTGGTATTACTATTAATACTTCACACGTTGAGTATACTACTTCTAAGCGTCATTACGCACACGTTGATTGTCCTGGTCACGCGGATTACGTAAAAAACATGATTACTGGTGCTGCCCAAATGGATGGTGCTATTTTAGTTGTGGCTTCTACAGATGGTCCAATGCCACAAACACGTGAGCATATTTTGTTAGCACGTCAGGTAAATGTACCTTCGATTGTTGTTTTCATGAATAAAGTTGATTTAGTTGATGACGAAGAGTTGTTAGAGCTAGTAGAAATGGAAGTTCGTGAATTGTTATCTTTCTATGATTACCCAGGTGATGATTTACCGGTAATTCAAGGTTCTGCTTTAGGTGGATTAGAAGGTGATGAAAAATGGTCTGAAAAGATTATGGATTTAATGGATGCTGTTGATGAGCATATCCCATTGCCTCCAAGAGATATAGATAAAGAATTTTTGATGCCAGTTGAGGATGTATTCTCTATTACTGGTCGTGGTACTGTAGCTACAGGTCGTATTGAGTCAGGTGTAATTAACACTGGTGATGAGATCGAATTGTTAGGGATGGGTGCTGAGAGAATGAAGTCAGTAGTTACTGGTGTTGAAATGTTCCGTAAGATCCTTGATAGAGGTGAGGCCGGAGATAACGTTGGTCTTTTACTACGTGGTGTTGATAAAGAAAAAATCAAAAGAGGAATGGTTATCGCTAGAACCGGTACAATTACTCCACACACCAAATTCAAATGTGAGGTTTATATCTTGAAGAAAGAAGAAGGTGGACGTCATACTCCATTCCATAACAAATACCGTCCTCAGTTTTATATCCGTACCACGGATGTAACTGGTGAGATTACGTTAGAAGAAGGAAGAGAAATGGTAATGCCTGGAGATAACTTAACTATCAACGTTGAGCTAATCCAACCAGTAGCAATTAACTTAGGTCTTAAATTTGCTATTCGTGAAGGTGGACGTACAGTTGGAGCAGGTCAGATTACTGAGATTACTGAGTAGTTTCAAGCTTCAATAAATAGAAAAAAAACAATAAAAAGGTGTCCCGTTTTACGGGATACCTTTCTGTTTAAATAAAAGATTGTAATTTTTATTGTTGAAATAAAAAATACCGTCTACAGTTTACGGGTGTAGCTCAATTGGCAGAGTAGTGGTCTCCAAAACCATTGGTTGGGAGTTCGAGTCTCTCCACCCGTGCAAAAAAATTTGTCCATGAATAAATTGAAAAGTTATTTAGCTGATTCATATAACGAACTTCGTTATAAGGTGAGTTGGCCAACAATGAAAGAGCTTCAAGGAAGTTCAGTATTGGTGTTAGTAGCATCATTTATTATGGCTGGCATTGTGTATTTACTAGATGCTAGTTTTGGTCAAGTAATGAAATTGATTTACGAGACATTTTAATTAATAAAATCTCTAAAAAACTAATTACTGTGGCTGAAAGCAAAGAAATTAAAAAACGCTGGTACGTGGTTCGCGCCATCAGTGGTAAAGAAAGTAAAGTAAGAGATTATATTGAGATGGAAATTAACCGTTTAAAAATGGGTGATTACGTTTCTCAAATTTTAATTCCCAAGGAAAAGGTATATCAAATCAGAAATGGTAAGAAGGTCCTTAAAGAGAAGAATTTCTTCCCTGGGTATATAATGGTGGAAGCAGCATTAGTAGGTGAGGTTCCTCACGTATTGACTGCGGTTCCCAATGTGATTGGGTTCTTAAGTGGTACTAAAGGTGGTGAGCCTTTAGCTATGAGAGATTCTGAAGTAAATAGAATACTGGGTAAAGTGGATGAATTAGCTGATGCTGATGAAGGAGTTGAAATTCCTTATTTAGTAGGTGAAACAGTTAAGGTAGTTGACGGTCCTTTCAACACGTTTTCTGGAATCATTGAAGAAGTCAATGAGGATAAGAAAAAACTTAAAGTAATGGTGAAAATTTTCGGGAGAAAAACTCCTCTGGAATTAGGTTACCTACAAGTTGAAAAAGAATAAATAAGTAATTAATTAAAAATTGGGCGAAAGAGACATGTAAATGCTTCCCTCGGAAACCCATGTATAACTTGAGTAAAAATGGCAAAGGAAATAAGTGCGCTTATTAAGCTACAAGTAAAAGGTGGTGCAGCAAATCCATCTCCTCCGGTAGGTCCTGCTTTAGGTGCGAAGGGTGTGAACATTATGGAATTCTGTAAGCAGTTCAACGCTCGTACGCAAGATAAAGCTGGAAAAGTATTACCAGTGGTGATTACAGTATTCGCTGACAAATCGTTTGAGTTTGTAATTAAAACTCCACCTGTTGCTGTTCAACTCAAAGAAGCTACAAAATTGAAGTCAGGTTCTCCGGAGCCAAACAGAAAGAAGGTAGCTACCGTATCTCAAGATCAAGTCAGAGCTATTGCCACTGACAAAATGCCTGATCTAAATTGTTTCACTGTTGAGTCTGCGATGAATATGGTTGCAGGAACGGCTAGAAGTATGGGAATTGTTGTAAAATAATTTCTATTAATTTTAAAAAAGGTAAAAGATGGCAAAAGTTTCTAAAAAAAGAAAAGAAGTCCTTTCTAAATATGATGATCAAGCGCTGTTTTCAGTAGCTGATGCTTCAGGAATTATCAAGGAAATTAGTACCGCTAAATTTGACGAGTCTATCGACTTGGCTGTTAAGTTGAATGTAGATCCACGTAAAGCTAACCAAATGGTTAGAGGTACAGTGTCCCTGCCTCACGGAACAGGTAAAGATGTAAAGGTATTGGTTTTGTGTACTCCCGATAAAGAGCAAGAAGCGAATGATGCTGGTGCTGATTTTGTAGGATTGGATGAGTTTATCGCTAAGATTAAAGGTGGATGGACTGATGTGGATGTAATTATTACTATGCCTTCAGTAATGGGTAAGGTTGGAGCTTTGGGTCGTGTTTTAGGCCCAAGAGGTTTGATGCCAAATCCTAAAACTGGAACAGTAACCATGGAAATTGGTAAAGCTGTGAAGGATGTGAAAGCAGGTAAGATTGATTTTCGTGTAGATAAATACGGAATTATTCACGCAGCTATTGGCAAGGTTTCTTTTGATAAACAAATGATCGTTGAGAACGCAAATGAGTTGTTACAGACATTGATCAAACTAAAACCAGCTGCGGCAAAAGGTATATACATGAAAAGTATTACTATGTCCAGTACAATGAGCCCTGCAGTTAAGGTAGAACTTAAAGCTGCAACGGTTTAATGTTTAATGTGAAAAACCTGAGTAAATGAATAAGATAGAAAAAAATCAGGTCATTGATAACTTGGTAACTTTATTGCAGGATAATTCTCACGTATACGTGACGAATACTGCAGAGTTAGACGCTGAGTTAACTTCAGATTTGAGAAGAGCATGTTTTAAGAGTAATATTGATTTACTCGTTGTTAAAAATACCCTTTTAGTTAAGGCTATTGAAAAAGTTGCTAATAAAGACTTTGGAGATATTCCTTCGGTATTAAAAGGTTATTCTTCTTTAATGTTTTCTGAAGTTGCGAATGCACCAGCTAAGTTAATCAAAGAGTTTAGAGCGAAACAAAAAGTGGATCGCCCTGTACTCAAAGCTGCTTATGTTGAGGAATCAGTATATATAGGAAATGAAACACTTGAGGCATTAGTGAGCTTGAAATCGAAAGATGAGCTTATCGGTGATGTTATCAGTTTGTTACAGTCACCTGCAAAAACTGTTATTTCGCAATTACAATCTGGTGGAGCTACGCTTGCCGGATTGATGAAAACACTTTCAGAAAAAGAATCATAATTAAGAATAATTATTAAAATTAAATAAAATGGCAGATTTAAAATCGTTTGCTGAGCAATTAGTAAACCTTACTGTTAAAGAAGTAAGTGAATTAGCTGAGATCCTTAAGGATGAGTACGGAATCGAACCAGCTGCAGCTGCTGCAGTTGCTGTTGCAGGTGGAGGTGCTGGAGCTGAGGCTGCTGAAGAGCAAACTGAGTTTGACGTAATCTTAATTGCTGCAGGTGCAGCAAAACTTAAAGTGGTAAAAGCTGTAAAAGAACTTACAGGTTTAGGATTGAAAGAAGCTAAGGAATTAGTTGATGGAGCTCCAAAAGCACTTAAAGAAGGTATCGCTAAAGACGAAGCTGACGCACTTAAAGCGCAGTTAGAAGAAGCAGGTGCTGAGGTTGAGGTTAAGTAATATTACATTCACATTTTGTGACATTTAGAGGTATAGACCCATATTGGGTCTATACCCTTGCGTGTTTATACACGTTTTTTATTTTTTTTTAGTTCTTCATCAGATAATACTTCCATGGCAGAATTGGCAAAACAGGAAAGGGTAAATTTTGGAACAGCAAAAAATTTACTGCAATATCCAGATTTTTTGGATGTGCAGTTAAAATCGTTTCAAGATTTTTTTCAACTAGAAACTACTGCAGATAGCAGAGAAACTGAAGGTTTATTTAAGGTTTTTAGTGAGAACTTCCCTATTACAGATTCAAGAAACAATTTTGTTCTTGAATTTTTGGATTATTTTATTGATCCTCCACGTTACGATATTAAAGAAACCATCGATAGAGGTTTAACTTACAGTGTGCCTTTGAAGGCAAAACTGAAGTTATATTGTACCGATCCAGAACACGAAGATTTTGAAACCATTATTCAAGATGTTTATTTAGGTACCATTCCATATATGTCCCCTAGTGGTTCATTTATTATTAATGGTGCTGAACGTGTAATTGTTTCTCAATTACATCGCTCACCAGGGGTATTCTTTGGGCAGAGCTACCACGCAAATGGTACGAAACTATATTCGGCAAGAATTATTCCTTTTAAAGGATCTTGGATTGAATTTGCTACCGACATCAATAATGTGATGTTTGCGTATATTGACAGAAAGAAAAAACTTCCAGTAACCACTCTTCTTAGAGCAATTGGTTATGAAAGTGATAAAGATATTTTAGAGATTTTTGGATTAGCTGATGAAATTAAAGTTTCAAAAGCGGGTTTAAAACGGGTAACCGGTAGAAGATTAGCCGCGAGAGTTCTTAAAACGTGGTTTGAAGATTTCGTAGATGAAGATACCGGTGAAGTTGTTTCTATTGAGCGTAACGAAGTTATTATTGATCGTGAAACCATTCTAGAAAATGAACACGTTGACTTAATATTAGATTCGGGAGCTAAAACTATCCTTTTACATAAAGAGGATGTGAACAGTACTGATTATACACTTATTTACAACACACTTCAAAAAGATCCTTCTAATACAGAGATCGAAGCTGTGGAACATATTTACCGTGTTTTACGTAACTCTGAGCCGCCTGATGAAGAAACCGCTCGTGGTGTTATTGACAAGTTGTTTTTCTCGGATAAACGTTACGATTTAGGTGAAGTAGGTCGTTTCCGTATTAACAAGAAATTAAAAATTAAAAATGGGGAGTCTAGTCGTGTATTGACAAAAGATGACATCATTTTAATTATTCGATACCTTATCGAGTTGGTAAACTCGAAAACGGATGTGGATGATATTGATCATTTAAGTAACAGACGTGTTCGTACTGTTGGGGAGCAACTGCATAACCAATTTGGAGTAGGTTTAGCTCGTATGGCTAGAACTATTCGTGAACGTATGAACGTTCGGGATAACGAGGTTTTTACTCCTATTGATTTGATTAACGCAAAGACTTTGTCTGCTGTAATTAATTCATTCTTTGGTACGAATCAGTTGTCTCAGTTTATGGATCAAACCAATCCATTATCAGAGATTACCCATAAACGTAGACTTTCTGCCCTAGGCCCCGGTGGTCTATCAAGAGAAAGAGCAGGATTTGAGGTTCGTGATGTTCACTATACGCACTACGGTCGTTTGTGTACTATTGAAACTCCAGAGGGACCAAACATTGGTTTGATTTCATCTCTGTGTTCTTATGCTAAAGTGAATAAGCTTGGGTTTATTGAAACCCCTTACCGTAAGGTGAAAGATGCTAAAGTTAGCTATGCAGCAGAAGATTTACTTTACTTATCAGCGGAGGAAGAAGACGGTATTAACATAGCTCAAGCAACAGCTTTAGTGAAAGATAATGGTGAATTTGAGAACTCAGAAGTAATTGCCCGTTATGAAGGTGATTTCCCTATTGTTGCAAAAGAGGAAATTGGTCTTATTGATGTTGCACCTAATCAAATTACGTCTGTAGGGGCATCTCTTATTCCTTTCTTGGAACATGATGATGCAAACAGAGCGTTGATGGGTTCAAACATGCAGCGTCAAGCAGTTCCATTACTTATTCCTGAAGCTCCAATTGTAGGAACTGGATTAGAGGGTGATGTGGCACGTGATTCCAGAGTTTTGATTAACTCAGAAGGTCCTGGTGTTGTTTCTTATGTGGATGCATTAGAAGTAACCATTAAATATGACCAATCTGACGATGATAGATCAGTAAGTTTTAGAGGGCCTTCAAAAACGTATCAGTTGGTGAAGTATGCAAAAACTAACCAAAGTACAATGGTTAACTTGAAACCTATCGTTCGTGTAGGAGATAGAGTTGAAAAAGGCCAAGTACTTTGTGAAGGGTATGCAACACAACAGGGAGAATTAGCATTAGGTAGAAACCTGAATGTTGCGTTCATGCCTTGGAAAGGGTACAACTTTGAGGATGCAATTGTAATTTCTGAAAAAGTTGTTATTGATGATTATTTCACTTCTTTACATGTAGAAGAATTTAGTCTAGAAGTAAGAGATACTAAACGTGGTTTAGAAGAGCTTACGGCTGATATTCCTAACGTAAGTGAAGAAGCTACCAAAAACTTGGATGAAAACGGACTTGTTCGTGTGGGTTCAAGAATAAAAGCAGGAGATATTCTTATTGGAAAGATTACTCCGAAAGGGGAAAGTGATCCAACTCCAGAAGAAAAATTACTACGTGCAATCTTTGGTGATAAAGCAGGAGATGTAAAGGATTCTTCATTAAAAGCAGGCCCGTCTATGGATGGTGTTGTTATTGGAAAGAAACTTTTCTCCAGAGCTATTAAAGATAGAAGACAAAGAAATAGTGAAAAGGAAATTCTTGCAGAAATTGATTATAAGTACAAGAAGCAAGTAGATGATATCAAAAACATTCACGCTGAAAAATTATTTAGTCTTGTTAATGGTAAAACTTCGCAAGGTGTATTTAATAATTTTCGTGAAGAAATCGTACCTAAAGGAACGAAGTTTACTCTTAAACTTTTAATGACTTTAAATTACGAAGAATTAAATCCAGCAGGTTGGACGACTAGTGCAGATACAAATGCGTTAATTAAACGTTTATTTGTGAACTTTAATACCCGTGTAAACGATGTATTGGGTGTTTGGAAACGTGAAAAATTCCAAATCTCTATTGGGGATGAATTACCTGCAGGTATTGTGCAACTCGCAAAAATTTATGTGGCAAAGAAGCGTAAATTAAAAGTGGGTGATAAAATGGCAGGTCGTCACGGTAATAAAGGTATTGTAGCACGTATTGTGCGTGCTGAAGACATGCCTTACCTTGAAAATGGAGATCCTGTTGATATCGTTTTGAATCCACTAGGTGTACCTTCTCGTATGAACTTGGGACAGATTTATGAAACTGTTTTAGGTTGGGCGGGTAAAAAATTAGGGGTGAAATTCGCTACTCCAATTTTTGATGGTGCTTCAGTAGCAGAAATCGAAACTTGGGCGAAAAAAGCAGATATCGCAGATTTTGGTAGAACTTATTTATATGATGGTGGTACCGGTGAACGTTTTGATCAACCAGTGACCGTTGGGATTATTTATATGCTTAAACTTCATCACTTGGTGGATGATAAAATGCATGCTAGATCTATAGGCCCATATTCATTGATTACGCAACAACCATTAGGTGGTAAAGCTCAGATGGGTGGTCAGAGATTTGGAGAAATGGAAGTATGGGCGCTTGAGGCGTTTGGTGCTGCTCATATCTTACAAGAGATCTTGACTATTAAATCGGATGATGTAATTGGTCGTGCAAAAGCTTATGAAGCTATTGTGAAAGGTGAACCTATGCCTAAACCAGGCATTCCAGAATCGTTTAATGTATTACTACATGAAATGAGAGGATTAGGGTTGAATATCACCATGAATTAATTGTTGAACTAGAGGACTAAATTAGCATAAGCTATGGCTTTTAAGAAAGACGCAAAACAGCAAAGTAGTTTTAGTAAAATCACCATTTCTTTGGCTTCGCCAGAGATGATTCGCAACGCTTCAAGTGGTGAAGTATTAAAACCAGAAACAATAAATTATCGTACTTACAAACCAGAACGTGACGGGTTATTCTGTGAACGTATCTTTGGTCCGGTAAAAGATTACGAATGTCATTGTGGTAAATATAAACGAATCCGATATAAAGGTATTGTTTGTGACCGTTGTGGTGTAGAGGTAACAGAGAAAAAGGTTAGACGTGAAAGAATGGGACATATCGCATTGGTAGTTCCTGTGGCACATATCTGGTACTTTAAATCGTTACCAAATAAAATTGGTTATTTATTAGGCTTACCTTCTAAGAAACTAGATACAATCATTTATTATGAAAAGTATGTAGTTATTAAAGCAGGTGGTGCGACTAATGATGAAGGGGAACCAATCAACTATTTAGATTTCTTAAGTGAAGAAGAGTATTTGGATGCATTGGATAGATTACCTCAAGAGAATCAACATTTAGATGATTCTGACCCTAACAAATTCATCGCTAAGATGGGGGCGGAAGCTTTAGAAGATCTATTACGTAATCTTGATCTAGATTCTTTATCCTATGAGTTACGTCATAAAGCAAATATTGAAACGTCTCAACAACGTAAAGCAGAGGCGTTAAAGCGCTTACAAGTTGTAGAGGGTTTTAGAGATGCAAACTTAAGACTAGAAAATCGTCCGGAATGGATGATTATTAAAGTTGTGCCTGTAACTCCTCCAGAGTTACGCCCATTGGTACCTCTTGATGGTGGTCGTTTTGCAACGTCAGATTTAAATGATTTATACCGTAGAGTAATTATTCGTAACAACCGTTTGAAACGATTGATCGAAATTAAAGCACCAGAGGTTATTTTACGTAATGAGAAACGTATGCTTCAAGAAGCTGTGGATTCATTATTGGATAACTCAAGAAAATCTAGTGCTGTTAAAACAGATTCGAATCGTGCATTAAAATCTCTTTCGGATTCGTTGAAAGGTAAGCAAGGTCGTTTCCGTCAAAACTTACTGGGTAAGCGGGTAGATTATTCTGCACGTTCGGTAATTGTTGTGGGGCCAAACTTAGAAATGCACGAATGTGGTATTCCTAAAAATATGGCTGCTGAATTATACAAGCCGTTCATTATTCGTAAATTGATTGAACGTGGTATTGTTAAAACAGTAAAATCAGCGAAGAAAATTGTAGATAAAAAAGAACCAGTAGTTTGGGATATTTTGGAAAACGTTCTTAAAGGACATCCAGTATTACTAAACAGGGCTCCTACGCTTCACAGACTGGGTATTCAAGCTTTCCAACCAAAACTGGTAGAGGGTAAGGCTATCCAATTACACCCATTGGCTTGTTCTGCATTTAATGCGGATTTTGATGGGGATCAAATGGCAGTTCACTTACCTTTAGGTAATGCTGCAATTTTAGAAGCACAAGTACTAATGCTTGGTTCACATAATATCTTGAATCCTGCAAACGGAGCGCCAATTACGGTTCCTTCTCAGGATATGGTATTGGGTCTGTACTACATTACGAAGTCTAGAAGGTCAGAAGAGGGTCATCAAATTGTTGGTGAAGACATGATATTCTATTCGTCAGAAGAAGTAGAGATTGCTTTCAATGAGAAAAAATTAGAAATGCATGCCAATATCAAGTGTAGAGTAAATGTACTTGATAATAATGGTGATAGAGTTCAAAAAATTATTGAAACTACGTGTGGTAGAGTAATTTTTAACGAATTTGTTCCAGAAGAAGTAGGTTATATTAATGAAGTTTTGACAAAGAAATCTTTGAGAGACATTATTGGTAAAATCATGAAAATTTCAGGAACGACTAGAACGGCAAGATTCTTAGATGATATTAAAGGGTTAGGTTTCTTCTGGGCATTTAAAGGTGGATTGTCATTCAACATTAATGATGTGATGATTCCTGCAGAGAAAACATCTCTTGTAGAGGATGCAAAAAAGAAAGTGACGGAAATTATTGGTAATTACAACATGGGTTTAATTACAAATAATGAACGTTACAATCAGATTATTGATATTTGGACGCATACTAACTCCAAGTTGACTAACATTTTGATGACTGCGTTAGAAAACGATAATCAAGGTTTTAACTCGATATACATGATGTATCACTCTGGCGCAAGGGGTTCGAAAGAACAAATTCGTCAGTTAGCTGGTATGAGGGGATTGATGGCAAAACCGAAAAAATCCGGTGCGCAAGGAGGATCTATTATTGAAAATCCAATTCTGTCTAACTTTAAGGAAGGGTTATCTATTTTAGAGTACTTTATTTCAAGTCACGGTGCTCGTAAAGGTTTAGCTGATACAGCGCTGAAAACTGCAGATGCGGGTTATTTGACACGTAGATTAGTAGATGTTTCTCAGGATGTTATTATTTCAAAAGTTGATTGTGGTACTTTAAGAGGTTTAACCGTATCTGCATTGAAAAAGAATGATGATGTTGTAGAGAATCTATTTGATAGAATTGTAGGTAGAACCACTGTTCATGACGTATATAATCCGGTAACTAACGAAGAGATCATTGCGAATAGTGAAGAAATCACGGAAGAAGTTGCGCAAGCGATAGAAGATTGTGGAATTGAGTCTGTAGAAGTTCGTTCGGTATTAACATGTGAAACGGTTCGTGGAGTATGTGCTAAATGTTATGGAACTAACTTAGCAAATAACGGGAAAGTTCAAAAAGGGGAAGCAGTAGGAGTTGTTGCAGCTCAATCTATTGGTGAGCCGGGTACACAATTAACACTTCGTACATTCCACGTGGGGGGTACAGCAAGTAATATTGCGGCTGAATCTAATCATGTGGCTAAGTTTGATGGTAAATTAATCTTAGAAGATGTTAAAACGGTAGAAAGAACAAATGCGGAAGGTGTTATAGAAAATGTGGTTATCGGTAGAGCGGGGGAGTTGAGAATTATTGATCCAACGACTAACATGACTTTAATGGCAACCAACATTCCTTATGGGTCTACTTTATTAATTACAAGATCTAAGAAAGTTAAAAAAGGGGATGTCATTTGTTTCTGGGATCCGTATAACGCAGTTATCGTTTCTGAATTCGAAGGGCATGTAGCTTTCCAAAATATTGAGGAAGGTCGTACATACCGTGAAGAATCTGATGAACAAACTGGTTTCTCTGAAAAAGTAATTATTGAGAGAAAGGATAGAAAAATGGTTCCTTTGGTGAAGGTAAACGATGGCCAAGGAAATCAATTACGTTCATATAATTTACCAGTAGGTGCACACGTTATTACCGATGAAGGTAACAAAGTGAAGCAGGGTGAAATTATTGTAAAGATTCCTCGTTCTGCGGGTGGGTCAAGTGATATTACGGGTGGTTTACCTCGTGTAACGGAGTTATTCGAAGCTAGAAACCCATCTAATCCAGCAGTAGTTTCTGAGATTGACGGTTACATTTCTTTTGGGAAAATTAAACGTGGTAATCAAGAGATTGCGGTTACTTCTAAAACTGGTGAAATTAAAAAATACCTGGTTTCATTATCTAAGCACATTTTGGCTCAGGAAAATGATTGGGTAAGAGCGGGTCAACCCTTATCTGATGGGGCTATTACCCCAAGTGATATTTTATCGATTAAAGGGCCAACTGCGGTTCAAGAATACATTGTAAACGAAATTCAAGAGGTATATCGTATGCAGGGTGTGAAAATTAACGATAAACACTTTGAAGTTATTGTGCGTCAAATGATGCGTAAGGTGGATGTAGTAGATGCGGGAGATACCAAATTCTTAGAAAAGCAAATCATAAATAAAAGTGATTTCCAAGAAGAGAATGACTGGATCTTTGGACGTATGATTGTGACTGAAGCAGGGGATTCTAATGAACTAAAAGAAGGACAAATTGTTTCAGCTAGAAAGTTACGTGACGTGAATTCTAGGTTAAAACGTAACGATCAAAATTTAGTTGAGTTTAGAGAAGCTTTACCAGCCACATCTAAACCTGTACTTCAAGGGATTACTAGAGCATCATTGCAAACAGGGAGTTTCATTTCTGCTGCATCGTTTCAAGAAACTACGAAAGTGTTGAATGAAGCTGCAGTAAAAGGAAAAGAAGATCATTTATTAGGATTGAAAGAAAATGTAATTGTTGGCCACTTAATTCCAGCAGGTACAGGGTTAAACGAATACGAAAAGTTAGTGGTAGGATCTCAACAAGAGTTCAATCAGTTGACGGAAGTAGAATCGAATCCAGATATTATTGATTTATAATATTTAATAACAAATAGAAGAGCCTTCCGTCATTAGACGGAGGGCTTTTTTGTAACTAAAAATTTGTGTAAAATGGACAATAACGAAAATAACGAAAATAAACAAGGCCAATTAAATATTGAGTTATCAGAAGAAATGGCTGAAGGAACTTATTCTAACTTAGCTATTTTAACACATTCTCACTCAGAATTCATTGTAGATTTTGTTCAAGTAATGCCAGGAGCCCCAAAGGCAAAGGTTAAATCTAGAATAATATTAACCCCTCAACATGTGAAAAGACTGTATAATGCACTCAAAGAAAATATTCAGAAGTTTGAGCAAGTACATGGTCATATTAAAGAAGGGGAACCACAAGGAGGAGCTATTCCGATGAATTTCGGAGGCCCTACTACCCAAGCCTAGTGATAAGCTGTTTTATTGAAAATGATATATCCGAAATTTAGAAGTACCGTAACTGGTGCTTCTTCTTCGGGACTTATATCTGGGTTATTGTAGTAGTAATTTGTAGAAAAGCTTAATGGCCCTATAGGAGTTTCATAGGATATAACGGCTGAGATAATGGCAAATCTATCTGCAAAAGGAGTCCCATAACTAATTTGTCCAATCTCATTCTTAATAAAGGATTGGTAAGGTTGGAATATATATCCCTCTGCTCGTACTTGGAATCTTTTTAGAGGTAGTACCACTAGTTGCGCGCCCACTCCTATATATCTATCCGCATGAAAACTCTCTAGAAATAAAGTTTTACTATCTGGTGTGGGTTTAAAAGCAGGTGCTTGTATAACGGAGGAAGAGTAATTATTGAACGGTCTCATATTTGAATATACGGCCGATAGGGTAAAGCCAAATCGGAGTTTTTCTTGTAACTTGAGATACTGTTGGTAGTCTAATTTTAAAAGAATAAAGGAATGCTCTATTCTAGATTTGATTTCTTCATTAGAGGTACTTCCTGGGTCATAAAATTCATTTCCACTGGTATAGGTAAATTGTCCCGATATTTTTGAACCTTCATACGGGTATTGAATTTTGTTGAGATCGTTAGCTTCTAATGTTACTTTATTATTTAAGGCTATAAATCGAGTTTTATCTGCGGTATCTGCAGGTAAAAAATTCTTGGTTTGGTAGTAATCTGATTCCATTTGTAGATAGCTGACTTCAGCAGATAGCCTAAAACCATTACCAAGTCCAAGACCCATTTCGACACCGGTGTACATTTCTCCCTCAATAACGTAATCTGGTTTGTCGGTTACAAATAAGTTGGATTGCCTGCTTTCAAACCAATTCCAATTATGGAGGACAAACTTTGGTTTAAAGTAAATCGGTAATTTAGAGGGAATGTCAAATCGAACGCTTGCATTTAGAGCTTGGTAAAGTTTTCCGTAGTGTGTGTTCACATTTAGCCTAAATCCATAGGTAGATAGGTTGTTGTATGATAGACTGGCAAAACCTTCTGAAATAGGACGTGTAGCAATATTTCCTCCGATATCTAGGGTCCATGACTTTATTGGACTCACATCAATGATAGCATCATATTTTTTTGTTATTGGGTTATAGGTCAGTTTAGTTCGAATATCTTCTATGTACAATTCTTGATAGAGTCTAAAGTAGTTTCGTTCGAAATCTTTTAGGGTTAGGTTTTTTTCCTTTTTCTTTTTTCTTCGGATAACAGAGCTAGAGTATTTAGCTTGGTTTTGGTTGATGCCTTTAAACAGAATTTCGCCAATAATTATTGGTTCTTGGGCTTGTTCACTTCCTTTAACTTCTACAAATGTATCAGGGGTTGCAACATGATGCTTTATGTGTTTTATATGTCTTAAAGCAGAAGAATATCCTGAGTCAATGGCTTGTTGTGCATATTCAAAACTAAAAGTTCCAAAGTTAATTTGGGGTTCAATTAATTCCCCTTCCGCACAATATATAGCATATTTAGTCGGCCTAACCAGAATGTTTTGTAGTTGTCCAAGCAAGTCATCTTCGGAAGGAGGAGGGAGATTTGTAGATACATTACTACCAATAATAAAATCGGGTTGAAATTCAGTACACATTATATCTACAGGAAAGTTATTGTAGATCCCACCATCATACATTAAATGTCCATTGATGTGAATAGGCTTGATGAAAAAGGGGTATGACATGGACGCCCGTAGAGCTTCGGTTAGACTTCCATCTTTAAATGTAACTAGTTTTTTTGTAATAACATCAGCCGCTACACATCTAAATGGAATCTTTAAACTGTCAAAGTTATAGCCAGCTAGCTTCTCTGCGTGTGCGAGGTATTTTACGGCATCAAAATCAAACGCCTCTGAAGAGATAACCTTTGAGGGAAAGAGTAAGGAATATCCACTACTATTTTTTTTAAATCGTAACGATATTAGCGTAGGGTCAGGCACTGGTGTTGGGTAAAAATATTCGAATCTCCTAGGTATGTTACCTTGACTAATATGACTAAACTCGGTGGATGTAAAATAGGCTTCAATGGTCTCTACCGGAACTCCACTGGCGTAAAGAGCACCTATCAATGCACCCATTGATGTGCCCGTTATATATGAAATCGGAATGTTGTTTTCTTCTAAAGCCTTTATAACCCCAATATGGGCAAGTGCATCTGCGCCTCCTCCACTCAGGACTAATCCAACCTTTGTTTCTTGCGTAAAACCACCCAAGGAGATTCCTAAAAACAGTATGAAACTAAAAAGATACTTTGGCATAGGGCAAATTTAAGGATTGAATCTAACATAAA
>JBLFZF010000046.1:0-24759 GCA_047610145.1 Salibacteraceae bacterium
TAGTCTGTGGTGATTTTAATAGTACGCCACCTGGGGCAAAACTACCATATCAAGACGATCATGTAATTCAAACGCTTTTAGCTGATTCTGAAATGGAAATGGCCATTAATTTAGAGCAAAACCAAGACAATGAAAGGGCTAATTATACATTTAACAGTGACCAACCTGACAAAAGGTTAGACTACGTTTTTTATAACCCCAAATTTATACAGATACTCGATGCCAGAGTTTTACACGAAGCTAATCAAGTGTCCGATCACCTTCCCGTTTGGATGCGTTTTACTTTTCGTTAACCCTTATACACAGAAATCATCAAATCAATTGCGATCATAGGTGGAGGTTCCTCTAGTTTACTTTTGGCTGAATTGCTAGGAAAAACCTTTAACGTAACCATTTACGAACAAGGTAAAGCTATTGGCAGGAAATACTTGGTTGCCGGTAAAGGAGGCTTCAACATTGCCCATAACTTGGATCGTACAGAACTGTATGAAAAATATAGTCCTACCCATTTTTTGCAAGAGGCTATTCAACACTTTGGAGTGGAGGAGTTAAGAACCTGGTATTTAAAGATGGGAGTGCCTACCTATATTGGAACAAGTAATAGAGTTTTTCCGGAAAAGGGAGTTTCACCTGCGAATGTACTCCGAGCTATCAAATCAAGATTAGCCTTTTTGAACGTGGAAATAAAAACTAAACACACATTTATTGGGTTTTCAGAAGAGGCTCAACCCATTTTAAAGCACGATGAGTCTAACCAGATCATAGATGCTACATATACTGTTTTCTGTTTAGGAGGCGGCTCATGGAAAGTAACCGGGGCTAATTCTGATTGGTTCGCTCCATTTAATCAGTTAGGTGTTTCAACCCTGCCATTTGAAGCCTCTAATTGTGGACTCACTATTAATTGGCCAGACTCAATTTCAACAAATCATGTCGGAAAACCGTTAAAAAACATAGCTATCAAATGTCATGATTTAAGCGTCAAAGGAGAAGCCGTAATAACTAATTATGGAATAGAAGGAAATGCAATTTACCCTATTTCATCAGAAATTAGAAAATCCTTTAAATCCAGTATACCTGCGGCTATTACTTTAGATTTTAAGCCGATGCTCTCATCCGTTGAAATTTATAAAAAACTAAAAAAATGTCAGCCTTCAAATTACGGAAAAGTACTAAAGCTCGATACGGCTTCCATGGCTATAATTAAACAGTTTACAACTAAAGAGGAGTTCTTAAGTAAAGAGATATTATCAAAAACAATAAAGAACATCTCGTTACCCATTGCATCTTTACGACCAATAGAAGAAGCTATTTCAACAGTAGGAGGAATTGAAGTTGAAAACCTCACCCCGCATTTCTCGCTAAAGAAATACCCTCACTTATTTTGTATCGGAGAAATGGTGAATTGGGATGCCCCAACAGGTGGGTTTCTGCTGCAAGGATGTTTCTCAATGGCTCACCAGCTAGCCAATAAACTCCTTAAACAAAATTAAATCAACCAGATGACTCTCGTTGGCTTCTGCATATTATTGGGGAATTACTAACTTGGTACCACTTCAATTAATTTAACCTCATCTCCATTTCGTAAAACAGTAACCATAAACTCCTGATTCTATTTTAGTTCTGCTACATATTTTCCAATTGCATACATAGCTGGATCTACCTTAAACTCTCCAATTTCAATAATAACAATATCACCTCCAATAAGTAGTTCATTTCCTTCAATAGTATTTTTTGTAAATAACTGATTTTAAAGCACTCAAAGCTTCGGGAGAACCTGTTGCCATTTTTTGAACTAACAGACCTCTTTCTTGGGGTAAATTAAATACAGACCGAAGCGGACCTTCAACAACCTGAAATTCTGCGCCATACCAAAACGGTTGGTCTCCTTCTAAATGCAACGTAGCTATATTGCTCGTTACTACAAAAACAACCCATTTAAAAACAACACTTTGCTTAAAAAAAAGAACTGACACTACCTATAACCTCCCCATTAGTATTGAACATTGTACTATCAGAGTTATCATGGTTTATAGCGGCATCTGTTTGAAAATACTCAAATTCAGAAAAGATAAATCTATTCCCCTTTTCTTTATGACGACCACTTATACAATCTACCGATAGAGATCGCTCTAATCCAAAAGGAGCCCCAATTATATATATTTTCACCCACACTTATATTTGCTGTAGAAACCACTTTCACTATTTTATATTCTTTGGGCATCCATAATATAGTCGAATTAAAGCCACATCGGTAATGGCATTACTCGTAATTACTTTATCTGGTACTTATTTCCCGGATTAGAACTTAACCATGACCTCTTCGGCTAAAGAAACCACTTGTGCTACCATCGAAATGTCACCTTCTTGATTTATTAAAATCCCCGAACATAATCCTTCAATAGATACCCTATTTATGCCAACTTACCTGAAATAAACCCCGTAGTCCAAGCGGCTTGAAAGTTAAACCCTCCGGTAACGCCATCAATGTCCATAAACTCTCCTGCAAAATAGAGATTAGGCGTTACTTTACTTTGCATGGTTTGTGGGTCAATATTGGTTAATGAAATTCCTCCACAAATAACAAACTCTTCTTTAAAAGTTGTTTTTTTATGAATCTCAAACTCATCATTAACCAGCTTATTTACAATCCTGTTTTTACTTTTTTTATCCACCGAATTCCAAGTCATTTTCTCATCTAAACTTAATTCAGTTATAAAAAATGCCCATAAACGATTCGGGATATCAACAGGGTTTTTATTGACTTGTTTCTTTCCATTATCGGTAACAAAACGGGCCAATATATTCCTAACCTCCTCTTCTTTGGTTTCGCCTAACCAATTGACTTGAATTTTGAATTGATAGTCTCTTGCGGCTAATTCTCTGGCGGCCATAGCAGACAGTTTTAGAATAGCAGGCCCACTCATTCCCCAATGGGTAACTAATAAAGGCCCTGTATTTTGAAACTTTGTTCCTTGAATTTTAACTTGGGCCAAGGGACAAACTGTACCCATTAACTCAATGATTTTACTATTGGTTATATTAAATGTAAACAAAGAAGGTACTGGAGGTTGAATAGTATGCCCAAGCTCTTTAAATACAGCATATTTATCTTCGTTTTTTTGTCCCCCTAAACAAACTATTACCGCATCAAAAATTGAGTTCTCCTCATTAGTTAAAAATACATTTAATCCCGTACTTGCTTTAGATATCGAGCGCATTCCAGTACCCATTTTTAAATGGATACCTAATTTCTCGACTTCTCTTTGAAGGGTATCAATAATAGTTTGCGAAGTATTACTAACCGGAAACATTCTATTATCTGGTTCTACTTTTAAGGATACATTTCGATCTTCAAACCAGGCAATGGTATCTGATACTGCAAATTGATAAAAAGCCTTACGTAAAAACTTCTCTCCTCTCGGATAGTTTTTTATTAACCTCTTTATTTCCGTTTCATTATGCGTCACATTACAACGTCCTCCGCCTGAAACCTTTACTTTGGCTAAAACCTTACTGGTTTTTTCAAAAATAATAACCTCTGCATTTGGATGATTTGTTTTAGCAGAAATAGCGGCAAAAAAACCAGCCGCTCCTCCCCCAATTACAGCTACACGTTTAATCTCCTGTCTCATCTAACAAAAATCTAAGATGGTTATATTCTTCCCGTTAAAAGAAACTTGATCCCCTATCATTTTTCCAATAAATAATTTACCTACTGGAGCTGTAGGTGAAATAATAAAAAAATCTTGTGTGTTTAATTTTACCAGACCAATACCTATGGCAATAAAGTAAAACCCCAAATTAGTTTCAATTAAACTACCTAAACTAACCGTTTCTTTCGGGGTATATTCTTTTAATATTTGAATAACTGGTTTCTGACTTTGCATTTTACGCAGTAGAATAGCGTTATTTTCTTGCTCTAATTGAAGTAACGACTTACCTGTTTCATGCTTATCGCCAGCACTACTTTTACTTTCGTTCTGTGCAGATTCTTTAGCCGAATTAATTACCGCTTGAACGTGGTTTATTTGATTATCAATAAACGAGGTACAATACTGTATTAAATCTACTTTAACCTCCCTAAGTTCACCCATAACACAAAGGTATTGGTTTGAATGACTAAGAAAAACTTGTATTCAATAAATAATTATAATAATAAAAGCCTTTATCTCGCTTGATTCAATACCCTACTTTTGGAACTATGGATTCTTTTTTTTCATCATTAACACTTAGTGTTTTACTTATTCATTTATTAGCGGTAATGAGTCCGGGGCCAGATTTTATTATGCTCGTTCGAAATGCACTAACATATTCCAGAAAAATAGGCATCTGGACAGCTATCGGGTTTGGTTTAGGTATTGGTATACATGTATTATACAGTGTTTTTGGTTTAGGACTTATCATTTCTCAAAGCCCTGTTATTTATGACGGGATTCGTTATGTAGGATCGGCATATCTCGGCTATATCGGAATCATGTCTATTAAAAGCTCGGGCAGTACTATCTCTGTTCAGGAAGTCCAACACAAAAGCGATATTTCACCTCTTAAAGCAATTAGAATTGGCTTTTTAACTAATGTACTTAATCCAAAAGCAACGCTTTTCTTTTTAAGTCTCTTCACCATAGTGGTAGGTCCTGAAGCCTCTCAAAGTTTATTGCTTTCGCTTGGAATACTGATGATGATTAATACCACCCTGTGGTTTAGCCTCCTGGCTTACTTAGTAACTCACTCTCGTATATTACCTGCTTTTGAAAAATACGAAGGCGTTTTTAATAAAATATTTGGTGTTTTATTATTAGGAATTGCACTAAAAGTGGCTTTCTATCCTTAAGGCTACAGGTAATCGAATTGTTTACCTTCTATTGCTAAGTGTGCGTTTTCAAATTCTGATTTAGTTTCTTCCAAATGCATATCTAGTTCCTTATAACGAGCAGAATAATGCCCAATAATTAACTCCCCTACATCCGCTAATTTCGCGATTTTACCCGCCTGTTTAGTCGTAGAGTGCATAGTTTGTTTGGCCCTTTTCTTTTCTGAGTCTAAAAAAGTGGCTTCGTGATATAACACATCTACATTTTTGATTAAGGGAACAATTTTTTCTGAGTATTTCGTATCCGAACAAAAAGCGTAACTCCACGCCTTATTTGGATTGGTTGTTAATTGTTTATTGGAATATGTTTTTCCTGTATCATCCGTATAATTAGCACCCTCTTTAATTTTGTTTATTTCAATAATTGGAATTTTCAATTCCTCTACCAAAAATTTCTTAATTCTCCGCTTGCCTAGTTTTTCTCGAAACAAAAAGCCATTTGTTGGAATTCGATGACTTAACGGAATAGTGGATACTTCTAAGGTATCATCTTCATAAATTAATTCGGAGGTTCCATGCGTCAGTTCAATAAACTCAATAGGAAAACTATAGCTAGAATGGGCTGCATACATTTGCATCTCGACCATTTCTTTTAAGCCGTACATCGCAAATATTTTCAATGGAATGGTTCGACCTAATAAATTCATGGTACCTAAAAGTCCGAAAATTCCAAAATAATGATCTCCATGAAGATGAGAAATAAAGATTGCTTTTAAAGCTTGAATCTTGATCTTGTTTTTACGAACCTGAATCTGTGCACCCTCGCCACAATCTACCATATAGCGATGCTGGTTGAATTCTAATATTTGCGAAGTTGGTAAACGATTACCAATTGGAATAGCTGAATTAGCACCTAAAACTGTAAGCTTAAAACCCATAAATATAGTCTTGAATTAAACTTCTTCTTCTCCAAAGAAACCCAACTCTCTTTCCGTGATCTCTAGAAAAATTAAATCTCTAGCTTCTGATACGGTAGAAACCACTTCCATTTTTTGAAGACCTGGAATTTTGGTTATTGATGCTGCTATAATGGAAAAATTTTTGAGCTTATGTTGTCCTGCGAATTCATTTAAATACTTTACTGACTTGCCATCTATTTTATCAATTCGTATTAAATCGATTAAAATATTAGCATCCAAATCAATATTTAATGCCGTTTCAAAAGTTGATTTTTTTGTATTTAACCCCTCCACAATAAGTTTTAAATGCTCCTCTCCTTTTTCCCACCTAGTCGTCATCTTATTATACTATTAACGTTCTACTTTTTCAGCTAACAAATACAGCACTGCCATTCTAATAGCTACGCCATTTTCTACTTGATCTAAAATTATTGCATGTTCAGAATCTGCAATGTCAGAAGATATTTCAACGCCTCTATTAATGGGCCCAGGATGCATAATCACTATTTTCTTACGGAGTGAGTTTAGTAATTCCAAGTCCAGCCCATACATCATGGTATATTCTCTTAAGGATGGAAAATATTTAATATCCTGCCGCTCCAGTTGAATACGCAGCATATTAGCTACATCACACCATTCTAAGCCCTTTCTTAAGTCGTATTCTACCTCCACCCCCAAAGATTCAATATGCTTTGGCATTAAAGTCCTAGGACCACATAATTTCACATGGGCCCCCAACTTTTTCAAAGCGAAAATATTGGATAAAGCGACTCTTGAATGCAAGATATCACCTACAATTAACACTTTTACTCCTTCTACCTTCCCTAATTTTTCTCTTATGCTAAAGGTATCTAGCAAAGCTTGAGTAGGATGTTCATGAGCTCCGTCACCGGCATTTATAATTCTTGCATTCACATTTTTCGCTAAAAACTGAGCCGCTCCAGCATTTGGATGACGCATCACAACCAAATCAACTTTCATCGCTAATATATTATTAACCGTATCAATTAAAGTTTCTCCTTTTTTCACTGATGAAGATGCTGCTGAGAAATTAATCACATCAGCAGATAATCTTTTTTCAGCTAACTCAAAAGACAAGCGCGTGCGGGTAGAATTTTCAAAAAATAAATTGGCGACTGTAATATCACGTAAAGAGGGAACTTTTTTAATGGGTCTGTTTAGTACGTCTTTGAAATGATCTGCTGTTTTAAAAATTAATTGGATGTCTTCTTTGGAAAGGTCTTTAATTCCTAAAACATGATCCACACTTAAACTACTCATAACTACTTGATATTTGTGAGAATTACATTTCCTTTATCCTCTTTCCATTGCACATCCACCCTTTCAGAGTCAACCGAGTCAATGGTTTGACCTACATAATCTGCCATTAATGGCAACTCTCTACTAAACCTTCGTTCAATTAAAACGAGATACTCCACCGAACTAGGTCGACCAAAATCCATCATAGCTTCCAATGCAGCTCTCACAGTTCTACCGGTATAGAGTACATCATCAATCAAAATAACATCCTTTTCTTCAATTAAAAAATCGATTGTTGTTCCGGAAACTTCAATTGGAGTATCTCTTCTTCGGAAGTCATCCCGGTAAAAAGAAGCGTCTAAAGCACCCATTTGAATGTGATGATTACCCGTTATTTCTTGCAATTTACGATGGATAATGTGCGAAAGGTGCACCCCTCTAGGTTGCATACCTATAATAACCGTATTTGAAAAATCATCATGATTTTCAATGAGTTGATAGCATAACCTATTAATGGTTAATTCAAGATGCTTCTGATTAATAATAGTCTTTGCTCTCATTAAAGCAAATATAGGTGATTTGAGTTTTGGCAATCGGGTTTGAATAAAATAAAACAAGAGATTTATCTCGTATTTGATGAGTAAAAAAAAAGAAAAATCTTTCTGAATTCTTGTCGACATATTTAAAAAGTCAACTTACATTTGCAGCGCGGGTTAGTCTTACGCGACCAGCTCCCTTTTAATCCCCCAGGTCAGGAATGAAGCAAGGGTCAAAGGTTGTAGCGGTGCGATGTAAATTGCTAACCCGTTTTTTTATGCCCTAATTTCTTAAACAAACCGCACCATTATTTTCTCTTTTCACAATCTCATTTTGATCGGCAGTGCACACATTTTGATGCACTTCCGTTTGATCAATTACGTTTCCATTGCTATCTAATATGTCTTGAGTTTCTACACATTCATAGCATTTTGAACAGGAAGAAAAACAAACAAGAAGCCATGCTCCGTAAATAAAAATATTTTTCATAATTTAAGTACCCATTGATTGTCGAAAATTAACCAATTTTGATGCTTAAATTTCTATACGATGCATCGAATTATTATTCTTATACTTTTATCAATCCTTTGCTTTTCCTGTACTTCTAGTAAAGAAAAAGTAATTCAAATGAACTGGCTAGTAGGAAGCTGGACCAGACAATACAATGAAGTTACTCAAGTAGAGATCTGGACTGCCACAGGTGATTCAATTACTGGAGCCTCTTACTTTGTTCAAGAAAATGACAGCACTTTAATGTCATCATATCAGATCGTGCCTGACAACAATGAGATTCGTCTTTTCACGCAAGAAATGGGATTTGAATCAAAGGTGGAATATCAACTTACATATTTCTCTAGCGATAGCTTAATATTTGAAACGAAACAACATATTTGGCCTCAAAATATCATGCTCTATAATGAATCCAAAAAAGTTTACATCAAATCATTGTCGGGAATGCAACAGCAGATGAAAAACTTTGTTCATTTTAAATTCGCAAAGGAATAAAGCGAGTCTAGAAATATTGAGGTCAGGTGAAATAATTTACGAATTACATTACATTTGTATCTGAAATCAATTAACAAAAACTTGAAATGAAAAAAATCACATTATTATTTGTCTTCGTTATCTTTAGTTTATTTGCAGATGCCCAAGCAAAAAAACAAGTAAGTTTTGGTTTGATAGGGGCTTCGTATGAAATACCTGTATCAGAAGCTATTACAATTGCACCAACTGCCTTTACAAATTTTGATTTAAATTATATTGTTTTGGGTGTGAAAGCCAATTTTTATTTAGATGATTTAATTGATTTACCCAGTGCATGGGATGTATATGGTGGCGCTAACTTAGGCTTCGGTCTTGCCATTTCAGATAAATACAGTAGTGACCTAAACCTTGGACTTCAAATTGGTGGCAGATGGTTTTGGAGTGATAAATGGGGCGTATACCTGGAAGGTGGTGGTGGTAGTCTAGGTGGAGACGTATTAGGAACATATGGCGCTGGACTAACAATGGTATTGTAATCCACAAAAATGATCAAAATAAAAAAGCTCGGTAGACAAGAATCTACCGAGCTTTTTTACGACTTATTTTTAAAAACCATTTTTTTCATTGACATTATTATACCTAGATGAACGCCCTCATGAACGTTATTAAATGCAACTGCATCTTCTACATTTTGTAGGGTAACACCATAACTAGTAGGATACGCTTTAAAATCATCACTTGTTAATTCTTTCATTTCAAAATCCTCTTCGGTGTTTTCAATCACCACTATTAGTAGGGATTTTAACTCTTCAATATCCTCAGCTGTATATAAACTTTCCGGCTTTGTTCCTTTTCTAAACTCAGAAATAATATTATCAGACAGCAAAATATCATTACCTGATAACCCATACGTAAGTAATTGTTGCGTAGCTAATAGATGTCCAATGTGCCAAATAATATTATTGGTGAACCCTTCTGGAATTTCGTTTAATTGATGCGTAGATAATTCCTCAATTACTTTTAAAACGTTTTCGCGCGTTTGGCGATTTACTTGAAATAAATTCATACTAATTTGTTTTAATATTTGCTGCATCTAAAGCTGATTTCAATCTTAATCTTAAATCATTAGACACTGGAAGTAAAGGCATCAACATATTCTCCTCTCCTATTCCAATCATTTTCAGGACTGCTTTTATGCCTCCTGGGTTTCCCTCTTCAAATAAAAGAGGAATTATATCACATAATTGATAATGTCTTTTTCTAGCCGTTTTAAAATCACCATTTACTACTGAATGAACTAAATCAGAAAACTCCACAGGTAAAGCATTTGCAATTACGCTTATCACGCCATCAGCTCCTAAACCCATTTGATGTAGAATTAAGTCATCATCACCACTCCATACTTTGAAAGATGAAGGACGGTATTTAATTATTTGACTCATTTGGCTTAAGTCTCCGGAAGCCTCTTTCACGCCAATAATATTATTCAACTCCGCTAATTTTAAAGTAGTTGAAGCCAACATATTTGAACCTGTTCTACCCGGCACATTGTATAAGATAATGGGTAAATCGAAAGCTTCATTCAAGGCCGAGAAATGTGCTATAATTCCTTGCTGAGAAGGTTTGTTATAATAAGGACTTACAGACAAAATAGCGGAAACACCCGCTAACTCTAGGGACTTATAGCTTTCAATTAACACCTGTGTATTGTTACCTCCATGACCATAAACTAGCGGCAATCTCGAATTGATATGTTTGACCGAAAAAGTCAATACCTCTTGTTTCTTTTGTAAAGATAATGTAGCCGACTCTCCCGTAGTTCCTTGAACCACAAGAAAATCTACGTTTCCATTAATAGTATGATCTATTAATTGACCAAATGCCGAGTAATCAATTTCACCCGCCCCATCAAAAGGAGTCACTAAAGCTACTCCTACACCCTTTAAATTTTCCATGATATACTACCCTTTATTTATCATTTTCAAAAAATGAATTACACTTTTCAAATACTCTTTTTTATCAGATCCTTTCTGGTTAATCAGTAAATCAAATATTTTTTGATGTACTGAATTATCCCGTCCTACTTTTGTTTTTGCATCTATCAATGTTAAAAAATATTCTGTAGGCATCTTATATTTATCCGTGAAATCTATCAATAAATCAAAAGAATCATTGAGAATTCTCTTGCTATATTCTTCGGTAGGGAAACCCATAAAGCGAATTTCACTTTTAGTTAAAACGCGAACAATACTTGCATCCAGATATGTGGGAGATACTTTTTCTTCACAATAGCCAAGAACTAAAATTGCATTAACCCCTTCTAATTTTAAAACCTTCACTAATTCTATGACTAATTGATAATCAGACTCGGTTCCAATATCAAAAATCACTACAGCCGAATTCATTGCGGATAGATTTAGCGCCACTGAATTCCTCTCTAACCTCATCCACTTTCTACCTAACAACCACCTTCCAATGGTATTTGCAAAAAACTCCATCATAACTCGTTTAATAAGTTCATTAAATCGTTTTCAGAAATAATTTCCACCCCCAATTTTTCCGCTTTCTCCAATTTGCTAGGTCCCATTTTATCACCCGCTACAATAAATGCTGTTTTCTTTGAGATAGAACCCGAATTTTTACCGCCATTAAACTCAATCATTTTTTTAAGTTCATCTCTACTATGAGTCACAAAAATACCCGAAATAACGATAGAAAGACCTTGCAATTTCTGACTAGTTAAGGAAGCTTCTTCTTCAGAAATTTCTAGATTAAAACCTAATTCCTTCATCCGTAATATTAACTCTCGATGACGAGACACAGAAAAATAGTCTAGAATACTTTGCACGATAACCTTACCTATTTCATTCACCTCCATTAGCTGTTCTGCGGAAGCATTCATCAATTGATCTATACTTTTCAGATTTCTAGCTAATGTTTTTGCGACTACCTCACCTATATGTCTAATTCCAAGAGCAAAAACAACCTTCTCAAATGGCTGAACTTTAGAATCCTCTAAACCTTTGAGGAGTTTCTTGACCGAAATATCAGCCATTCCTTCTAATTCAATCAAATCTACGTAAGTCAAAGAGTATAAATCAATAAATTCTTTGACTAAACCAGAGTTATATAATGCCACAACGGTCTCATCACCAATACCTTCAATATCCATCACTTTCCTAGAAATGAAATGCTGTATTCTACCCACTACTTGAGGAGGACAACCGGCTTCATTCATACAATAATGATTAGCTTCTCCTTCCTTTCTTTCGAGTTCTTGCTCACATTCAGGACATGTATCCGGATATTGATAGGCTATCGCTTCCGAATTACGTAACTCCATATTAACGGCCGTAACTTTCGGGATTATCTCCCCTCCTTTTTCCACCTGAACGATATCTCCAATTCGCAAGTCTAATTTTTGAATATAATCTTCATTAAATAAAGAGGCTCGCTTTACCACCGTTCCTGCCAATAAAACGGGTTCCAATTGAGCCACTGGCGTTAAAGCCCCGGTTCGGCCTACTTGTAAAACGATATCATTTAATTTAGTTTCTACCTGCTCTGCTTGATATTTAAAAGAAATAGCCCACTTAGGAGCTTTAGCTGTACTCCCTAATAATTTTTGCTGCTCTAAGCTGTTCACTTTTATTACAATGCCATCAATGGCAAAAGGAAGTGTGAATCTATTTTCACCCCAAAGATGAATGAAATCCATTATTTGATTTTTAGAGGCGCATATTTTAAACCGGTTATTTTTTACTGATGGGGTTAAAAACCCAAACTCTGCTAATCCAGTAACCGCATTGTAATGGGTATGTATCGATGGATCTACATTTACACTACTATAAATAAAGCACTCCAACCCACGTTGAGAAACGATAGCCGAATCTTGCAATTTGAGTGTTCCAGATGCTGTATTTCTGGGATTCGCATAGGGTTGATCACCGTTAGCGACCACTTCCTCATTTAGCTTTTCAAAAGCAGCATTAGAAAACATAATCTCTCCACGAACCTCCAGTATGTTTGGATAGTCTCCCTTTAATTTGAGGGGAATAGATCGAATTGTTCTAACATTGTTAGACACATCATCTCCTTCCAATCCATTACCGCGAGTTATCGCTTGTTTAAAATTTCCATTCTCATATTTGATAGCTATTGCCACGCCATCATATTTCAACTCGCAAACAAATTCAACATCTTCACTTTCTAGTTCTTTTTGAATTCTAGCAATAAACGCTTCAATTTCTTGCTCTGAATAAGAATTACCCAAAGACTGCATGGGCATATCATGCTTTACCGTGGTAAAACTCTTTGATACTTCTCCACCTACTCTTTTTGTAGGTGAGTTAGCGTCAAAAAACTGAGGATGGCTTTCTTCTAAATCTTGTAATTTACTAAGCAGTTGATCAAACTCAAAATCACTAATTGTTGGCGTATTCTCCAAATAGTATAGATGATTATGTTGATGTAATTCGTTTCTTAATGCTTCAATATCCTTTTGAATCATGCTTTATTATTTGTAGAATTCTGGATGTTTATTTTTAAATCAGTTGGCCACAAGTTATTCTTTTCTCTAAGGTAAATAGATTTCATTTTATTGACTTCCTTATGGTGCAGTGCCGAAGTTATAAGTTGACCCAACTTAAATTTCACCCCGTATGAATAAAAAGGGGCACTTAATAATTCGCGTGCATCGAGAGATGTACTGCTTGTAAAACGGTAGCTAATACCTGATGCAAAAGTCAACCAGTGATTTAGATTTATACGGCCATGCGGGTCTAGCGAAAAGAATCCGAGTTCATCACTTTCCCAATCATGAGATTTCGTTGAGTTTCGTTCTTCCTGCATGGCTAGGCCTTCCATTTTTCCTCTACCTATAGTTATTGGAGCCCTAACATACCCGAAATAATTTTCAATAAACGCGTATTCAAAACAACTCCCAACCAATTTCGGATAAAAAGTATTACACCCTTCACTCCAGCCTAAGTACAATCCAAACTTATAGTTTTTTCTACATTGAAAACCCACTTTAAACATATTCATTTTCACATTCACACCCGATGTCAGAAGTATTTTTTCATGACCCAAAACTACCCAGAATTTGGTTTTATAAAAAAACCATTCCATAATGTCAGAATCCCGAATGGCATCCTTATTTGTATACGACTCTTGCGCATACATAGGGGTGACTGAACACGCTAAAAACAGAGGTAAGCTACACCTAACTCTCATCGTTTCTGTGCTCTTGCCATTCTAGGCTTATCAAAAATATCGTTCCGTATTTCACAGTTAATAAATCCTGACTTTTCTAATAACTGTGTTGTTTCCTTTGCATATTTTTCATTAATTTCAAAATACAAGGACCCATTAGGCTTCAAACTTTCGGCCGCCCAAATAGCAATCGCTTCATAAAATTGTAATGGATTAGAATCATTAACAAAAAGAGCAGAGTGTGGTTCATATTCTAACACATTATCTCGCATTTCTAATTTCTCTGAGTTCAAGACATAAGGTGGATTTGAAACTACTAGATCAAATTTCTCAGAAACTGCCTTTAGTTTTAGTGCATCTGCCCATACAAAGTGAATATTCACCTCATTAAGGTCCGCGTTTTCTGCGGCTAGGTTTAGCGCACTCTGTTGATTATCAATAGCCGTTATGTGGGCGTTATTTAGCATTTTCTTTAACAAAATGGAGATACACCCGCTTCCAGTTCCAATATCCACAACATCTAAATCAACCTCCAACTTATGCGAATTTACGATCCATGAAACAAGTTCTTCTGTTTCTGGCCTTGGTATTAAAACCGAAGAGGTTACCTGGAGTATTTGCCCCATAAAGTCTGTCTCACCCGAAATGTATTGAACGGGCTCAAATTTCGCTAATCGTTTAGAAAAAGAAATAAAAGTTAGAATTTGACTTTCCGAAAGGCGCATATCGGGATCTTTCATATAGTCTAAACGAACTATACTTAGCTCCGACTCCAACAATATCCAAAAAAAACTATCTACTTCATTCACAGGATATAAATCATCTAACTTCAGATGAAAGTATTGGATCACAGACGCTATTTTATTGTCAGTCATTTTCATGCAGATACTAGTGATTTTTGAGTGATCATAATAACGTCAAATATAACCAAATACTTGTTTTTAAATTCATTGAAACACCTTGTAAATACTATAAAAATGATATATTTGATTATCATTAATTCAGAAACTATTCAACACAAAGCATACATAAACAGATGCCTAGAATTAGCTCGGCTCGGAAACGGTTTGGTTTCCCCTAATCCAATGGTTGGATCTGTATTGGTATGCAACGACATTATTATTGGAGAGGGCTACCACCAAAAGTTTGGAGAGCCTCATGCCGAGGTAAACGCAATTAATTCTGTAAAAGATAAATCGCTACTTAGTTCTGCTACCATTTATGTTTCACTAGAACCGTGTTCACACTTTGGCAAAACACCTCCTTGTGCCGACTTAATTATTAGAAATAATATTCCTAGAGTAGTTATTGCAACCCTTGATTCAAATCAAGTAGTTTGCGGTAATGGCGTACAAAAATTAAAAAATGCAGGAATTGAGGTTGTGATTGGGGTATTAGAGAACGAAGCTATCTATTTGAACAAAGCTTTTAATACTCTTCAATCTACAAAAAAGCCATTTGTAACGCTTAAGTGGGCGGAAACATCCAATGGATTTATTGATCAACATCGAGACAATAAAAACGAAAAAGCCCTACAAATTTCCAATTCATCAAGTTCTATTTGGGTACATAAATTACGCTCCGAATCAGATGCTATTTTAGTAGGTAGAAACACGGTTATCAAAGACAACCCTGCACTAAATACAAGAAAGTGGTTTGGACATCATCCGTTGCGTGTTATTATTGATACCCATTTAAGTACAATTGAAAGTAAGTATAAAGTCTATGACCAGTCTATACCTACCCTTGTTTTCAACACGAAAAAATCATTAAAAAATGGTGTTATTGAATACTATAAAATCACCGACCCGGATAATCTAATAGGAGAAATCTTGCAGCAATTAGGCGATCGACAAATTCAACGGTTATTAGTGGAGGGAGGAGCTTTTACCCATCAAAAATTTATTGATTCTCAGCAATTTGACGAATGTTTTATTCTAAAAAGCACCAGAAACATAGCCACTGGAGTGTTGTCTCCGAAAATCAAAAATGCCA
This sequence comes from Salibacteraceae bacterium, assembly GCA_047610145.1. Classification (GTDB taxonomy): domain Bacteria; phylum Bacteroidota; class Bacteroidia; order Flavobacteriales_G; family Salibacteraceae; genus CAJXZP01. Next base: position 15,763 of record JBLFZF010000046.1, read on the forward strand.
ATTACGCTATATTTAACCTAGATACTGACAAAATTATTCGACATGAATAAACTGATACTATTAATTTTTATTCTTATTATTTCTCTTCCTAATCTTGCTTTTGACAACAATTCGGATAGTTTAAAGTCTGAATTAGCATCTTGCCGAAACCCAAAAAAAAAGGCGATCTTATTAATGGAGCTAGCCTATTTAGAAAAGTATGACAATTTAGAAGAAGCTAAATCCGTAACAAAAATAAACTTAGAGATACTTAAAGAATTAGGCGATCAAGAGGGAATTGCAATTGGAAAAAGTTATTTGGGAGTTTATTATTATCTAGAAAACCAATTCCCTAAAGCAATCAAGTATCTTAAAGAAGCAGAGAAAATATTTATTGAAACTAAAAACAATGAACGGTTAGATAAAGTGTACAACAATTTAGGTATCTCTTACAGTTCCCTATATGACTATAATTCTGCTATCACTTACTTCCATAAAGTATTGGAATTAAAACAACAAGGTTCAAACTTTCCTGAAATTGATAAAAACTTAATTAATATCAGCACTATTTATTATAGTCAAGGAAAATACGAGAAATGTATTGAAACAAATGAACGTGCCCTAATTCTTACGCTTCAAAAAAATGATCATGAAGCTACAGCTTTAGTTTATTCAAATCTAGGTGCAGCTCATGAGCGGTTGGGGAATTACAAGAAATCGGTTAATTATGCTTTAAAAGCACTAGATTTATACCAAAATGAGGTACCTAATACACTATCTGAAATAAGAACGTATACCAATCTTGGGTCCACTTATATGTCGCAAGGTTTACTAGATGAAGCCAACTACTACTTCAACCTAACCTTAGACCTAATTTCAGGGTCTAAATATGTCAAACAGAAAATAGTAGTGTTAAATAATTTGTCAGAACTTAAAAGAAAAACTGGGGAAATAAACGCAGCTACCATTTTAGTGAAAAAAGCTTTATTTCTAGCCGACTCCACCACAAATAATGAAGAAAAATTGATTAGTCTAGAAACACTCTCAAATATTGAACAAGATGCAGAGAGTTTTAAAAATGCCTTAACACATTATAAACAATATATATTTTTAAGTGATAGCTTAATGGCGGTTTCAAACTTTCAAAAAACCGATTTGGCCTTGGCTCAACATGAATTGGCTATCGAAAATGTTAAACAGGAAAAGGACAATAACCAACTTTTACTTATTCAGAAAAAATTAAAAACAATTACCTACTTTACATACATTTTAGCTGGACTTTTGGCTTTATGGATAACCTGCCTAATTTTCAATCTCAAGTTACCCTTGTTCGCTATTAAATTAAGCTCGTTTATTTTTTCCTTTTCGTTAATTGGAGCAGTAATCATGTATTTGTTTTTACAAACTAATCTAATTAATGAACTGCATTTTATTGCTTTTTTCGGACTCAATGCTTTACTCATTCTAACGGGAGGGATTTTTCATGTTTTTATGTGCCAGTTTTTATTATTTAAAATAAGTTATGAGTAAGGATTGCGACTCATATAAAGAACCAACGGTAATTAGTGAAAGTTTATTTAAGGATAAAGGGTCTAAGCATTTTGGATATGTTTTCCCAGTACAAACGGAATCTGATATTGAACAAAGTTTAGCCGATATCCGAAAAAAGCATCACTCTGCGCGGCACGTGTGCTATGCCTATTGTTTGGGCACGAAAACAATCATAAGTAAGAGTACCGATGATGGAGAACCGCATAACTCTGCGGGACCTCCAATTCTTGGACAAATTCAATCGCACGAACTACATAATACCTTAGTGGCCGTAGTTCGTTATTTTGGAGGCACTAAATTGGGCGTAGGCGGATTAATAAACGCCTACAAAACTGCCGCAAAGGAAGCTATTTCGGAAAACGTAATAGAAACTAAATATCTTCGAAAAACAGTACATTTAAAGTTTCCTTACGAAATCATGAGTGATGTTATGCGGTTTACAAAAAGAGAAAGTGTCCGTATCCATTCGCAAGACTTCAGGGAGTCTTGCCAACTTGAAATTTCAATTCGAGAAAAGTATTTTTCAGATTATTTAGAATTTCTAAGTAAATTGCACCTATTAGAAACTGAAATTATTGAATCATGAAATTATATATCACCGCATTAATCGTAATATTACCTCTAATTAGTGCCGCTCAAAAATCTAATTATCAAGATCCAGCACATACGAAAACTACACCTACAGTTTCACTCACGATTGAAAAGCCGATCCAAAGTGCCCAAAAAGCCATTATTGAGTTATCTACTTTACTGCAACTTTCGGAAGAATCAAACTTGAAGCTTCTTCATTCTATTGATAGCCCCAATGGTCATCATTACACGTTTATTCATACATTTAAAGAATTTGAAGTATTTCAAAGCCATATTAAACTCAACACTGATTTAAAAGGAAATGTAACCACTCTTTTTAGCTCTTATCATCCTATTTCAAACTATGCCAATCCCCAAGCAACTAAGCGATCTCTTCTTGAATTTTCAAAACAAATAACAGGAGAGCTGGTAGAGTCAAAATTAACATGGAAACTCGTAAATGAGACTTATGAGCTATTAAGAACCTATCAATTACTAGATAATATGGGTAATTTTACCCAGCAATTTTACAATGCAGAAGATGAATTATTAGAACAAATTGATTTACTAAATCACTATACAGAAGTGGATACCACCGCCAAAGCATTAGTGTTTTCTCCTAATCCAGTAACTTCTGCTCTGACTACTTACGGAGGTAATTACATTGACAATAACGATGCTGCCTCGCCAGAATTAAATACCGAACAGGATACGGCAATTATAGACCTTACTTATACAAATGGACTTTTTATTCTAGAAAACGAATTTGTGAAAATACAAGAACATTCATTACCTGTTGTACCCCCTGTTACTAGTGCATTTCCAGAGTTTTTTTACGATAGGTCAGAATCTGGTTTTGAAGATGTCAATGCATTTCACCACATTACAGAACAACAAAAATATATACAGTCTTTAGGGTTTACAAATATTGTAAATTATCAAATACATGTTGATTGTCATGGCTTTAATGGCGCAGACAACTCTTCTTTTAGCTCAGGTACCAATCCTCCCACCTTAGTTTTTGGTGAAGGTGGAGTTGATGACGCAGAAGATGCAGACGTAATAATTCACGAATACACACACGCAGTAATGCATAGCGCCAGTCCTGGAACAAACTTTGGGTCAGAAAGAAACGCTATGGACGAAGCATTTGGAGACTATATGGCTGTTTCCTATTCGATGAAATATACCAACTTTCATAGCGACTGGGCCTTTAAATGGGATGGTCATAATGAATTTTGGGATGGTAGATTAACTATATCAGATAAAACATACCCAAACGACTTAGTTTTTAATCTATATTCAGATGCACCTATGTGGAGTTCTGCGCTTACCCGCATTGAACGAAATTTAGGAAGAGATTTAACTATTACTTTAGCAATAGAGGCTGCCTATAGCTTTGTAAGTAACATGACTATGGCACAAGCAGCCGATCTATATATTACCACAGACAATCTCATTAATAACGGAGAAAATTACGCCACTATATGTTGGGTTTTTAAAGATAGGGGAATGATTAATTCGTGCGCTGTTCCTAAGCCAGGTAATTTAGTAGGGGTGTCAAACCTTAACTCAAACCCTACGATACAAATTAACAATACCGAAAACTTTGCCGCTGGTAGAAGTAATTTGAGCATTCTTTCCGAAAGTACATTTCAAATAAAGGTATTTGATATTACCGGAAAATTACTTTTTGAAAAATCCGAAATAAATTCCCCGTTTGAAATTAGTCCAGCAAAATGGAATACATCCACTCTATTAATAGAGGTAACCAATAAAACAGAGGTGAAAAGTTTCAAAATTTTATCTCCCCAATAAACCAACTTGTCAACAGGATAAACAATTCACAATACCCATTCATTGAATTGTGAATAACAGGATTTGGGGCCTGTAAAAACACCTCTTTTTCACAAGAATAAAACCCATTAAAAATGTGCTTTCATTAATGAAGTTAGGTGCTCTGGAATACGCATTGGTTTCCCTGTAACTTTGTTAACAAACACCAATTCAATAAATGCAGTGTTTAACAATTGCCCCTCCGCATTGAAGGTTTCATAATGAAAAGTAAACCTAATTTCAGGCAATTGTTGAATAGTCACCTTTATGGTTAACTCGTCATCATAGTAAGCTGGCTTTTTATATTTGATTCGAAACTCAGAAACCGGCAACAAGACCCCATCATCCTCTAACTGTTTATAGCTAATTCCTAATGAGCGCAAGGCTTCGACACGTGCCACCTCAAAATAAGTGGCGTAATTACCATAATATGCGTAGCCCATTCTATCGGTTTCGGCATACCTAACTCTTAGTTTTGTTTCTGTAATAAACATATGAACATTTTAAAATAATAAAGTTGTATTTTCGAAAATCAAAGCAACAAAACAAAAATTCGAAATAATATCGAGGTAAAATAACATTCTACGTTCTTTTATTTCTGTTGAAAAGAATGTTAGTTAAATGTTAATAAAGTTGTTAACATAGCTAAAGGGTTGGCTAATAAAGGAGTTAGATAAACAGGGTAGATTTAAAAAATCTACAGGTTAAATAATTCTTAAAATACAATAGGCAAACGATTTTTTTTTTAACTTTTTTATGTCAATTTTTGTTAGCGAATTTGAATACAGGGAGACGTATCTATACTGTGGGGGTGAGATAAAAAACTAAAAGTTCAGTTCCTATTATATTTTAAAAACTTAATTAATACGGGAGTTCAATAATGGGCAAAATTTACGAGGATGTTTGGAGCAAGTGTTTAGAAATTATTAAGGATAATGTAAGTCCTCAAAGTTACAAGACCTGGTTCGAACCAATTAAAGCCGTCAACCTTAAAGGAGACACATTAACCATTCAGGTGCCATCACCATTCTTTTATGAATGGTTAGAGGAACACTACATTACTTTACTTAAAAAGACTATTAAAAAGGAGTTGGGCCCGAGAGGGACACTTGATTATAGCATAATCATGGAAAACTCTAAATCTTCTAAAAAACCGACCCAAGTAACGCTACCTGCGAGTAACAGAATGGCGGCTAGAAACCCATCCATTTCGGTACCTATGGAAATAGGAGCTCGAGGAATTAAAAATCCATTTATTATTCCGGGATTAAAAAAGGTAGTCGTAGACTCTCAGTTAAACCATAATTTATCTTTTGATAATTATGTGGAAGGAGAATGTAACAGATTAGCTAGATCAGCTGGTTTTGCAGTCGCTAACAAACCAGGGGGAACTTCTTTCAATCCTTTATTTATTTATGGCGGAGTAGGACTGGGTAAAACTCACTTATCTCAGGCTATTGGACTAGAAATAAAAACAAACCACCCAGACAAAACTGTTTTATACGTTTCTTCAGAGAAATTTACACAGCAGTTTATAGAGTCTGTAAGAAACAATACGCACAATGATTTTATTCACTTCTATCAAATGATTGATGTGTTACTTATTGATGATGTTCAGTTCTTTGCGGGTAAGGAAAAAACACAGGATGTTTTCTTCCATATTTTCAATCACTTGCACCAAAGTGGAAAGCAGCTTGTATTAACGGCCGACAAACCACCTATTGAAATGCAAGGAGTAGAACAAAGACTGCTTTCTAGATTTAAATGGGGATTAAATGCCGATTTGCAATCTCCAGATTTAGAAACTAGAATTGCTATTCTTCAAAAGAAAATGTACACCGAAGGTATTGAGTTACCCAAAGAGGTTGTAGAATACCTTGCGTATTCTATTAACACAAACGTAAGAGAATTAGAAGGAGCTTTAATTTCTTTAATTGCGCAATCATCGTTAAACAAAAAATCAATCACACTTGATTTAGCGAAATCAATGATTGACAAGTTTGTTAAAAATACAGCCAGGGAAGTATCTATCGAGTACATTCAAAAAGTGGTTTGTGATTATTTCAACCTACCGATGGAATTATTGAAATCTAAAACACGTAAACGTGAAGTAGTGCAAGCAAGACAAATTGCCATGTTCTTTTCTAAACAAATGACCAAGGCTTCTTTAGCTAGTATTGGAGCACATACCGGAGGAAAAGATCACGCTACTGTTTTGCATGCATGTAAAACAGTTAATAACCTGATTGACACCGATAAACGTTTCAGAGGCTATATAGATGATTTACAGAAGAAAATCACACTTCAATAACAGTGTTTATTAAAACAATATAAAGAAGGGCTTACAAGTGATTGTAAGCCCTTTTTAATTGAGCCCTATTTTTTTTAGTCCACAGAAATAATATGCCCATACAAATTGGAGCCTAAAGTTCTGAGCTAGACTTAAAACCTTATCTGTTATGAGCCCCTAAACACCCTATACATCAATACTTAATGGAAATCCCGCGTTCCCTTATAAATTTCGGAAGGAAACTCTACCCCGAAAGAAATATCCGTTTTTTTATTCGACCTGATAAAATACGTGTTCAACTTACTTGCTCACCAAAGTCCCGATCAAGAGCCATGTTACTTCATCAGTAAAACCAGACCATATTGGTTCCATTCTCCCGATTATAAGACAAACATAAGCGCGATACATTCATAGTCTCCCAATTATTCTCATGAAAACATACCTGTATATAGAACATGATTTCATCCAACCATGTTGACTCCACATATACCGGCACAAATTAACCGCGTTTAGTTTAAGTCAACAAAAAATTGAGGGACAAAAGTTACCTTTTATTTATAGGTAGGGATCGATTGTAAATGCCTAGCAGACTCATTTATATTTATTTACGCGTCCTAAAACAGACTCATTATAACTTATACCCAGGTATCTAATGGTTTTTTTCAGTTTTCTATTTTACATAATCCAATGCTTGCAATTTTCAAAACTGGGAGCTCCGTGTAAAGTACATCCAAGTATCACAAGGAGTCCTCTTGATTTTATACCATCCATGTTTTAGGACATCCAACCAACTAGATATTTAAAACCAATCCATCATAAGCTGGTAATACATTTTTCGGTAACGTTTTAATGAGTTCCACATGCTTTGGCATTTGGTGACTTAAATGCGTTAAGTAACTTTTTGCTGGATTAATCAGTTCAATAATATCAAGTGCTTCATCTAAACTAAAGTGAGAGATATGCTTTGTTAGTCTTAAAGCATTAATTACCAGCACCTTCACCCCTTTCAACTTATTTATTTCCTCTTCCGAAATTTTATTGGCATCTGTAACGTAACCAAAATCACCAATCCGATATCCAAAAACAGGCATTTTGTAATGAAACACTTGAATGGGTTGAAATAGAATCCCTTCTACTTCAAATGGTTTATTCACAATAGTATTTAACTCTAACTGAGGTACTCCAGGATACTTTTCCGTTTCAAAGGCATAGTGAAACTCCCTCTTCAAAGCAGTTTGTACGGCTTCAGTCGCATATATTTTCATTGGAGATTTCATGGAGTAATTAAAACCTCTCACATCGTCTAAACCTGCCACATGGTCTTTGTGTTCATGCGTATAAACCACCGCATTTAAGCGCTTTACATTCGCACGTAACATTTGATACCTAAAATCAGGCCCCGTATCTACGATAACCGATTTTTCATCTCGCTCTATCAGAATAGATGATCGCAATCTATTATCTTTTGGATTGGAAGACACACAGACCTCGCAACCACAGGCTATCATCGGTACTCCTGAAGATGTACCGGTACCTAAAAATGTAATTTTTAAATCGCTCATTTGTCAATACAAGAAATAATAGAACTTAAGAAACCATCATAATCAAACCCACCTTTTTTATTCTGACCGAGTCTAACAACCACTAGATCAAAAGAGGGAACCACAAACACACGCTGCCCTTCGTAGCCATCCATCATATACATATCTGTTGGTACATTAGGCAAAATTCGATTATTTTCATTTCCTTTTTCTCCAGCATTCAACCACCATTGCGAACCGTATTCTCCTGCAGCAGCTTTTGGTGTAGGAGTCACCGTATATTTCACCCATTCTGGATCAATAATTTGCTCTCCATACCATTCCCCATTATTTAAATACAACATTCCTAATCGCGCCCAATCCCGAGCACTTGCCCACATATAAGAAGAACCTACAAAAGTTCCAGCTGCATCGGGCTCAATAATAGCAGTCGTTATTCCAATTTTAGAAAATAATTCATCTTGCGCAAAATGATAATAAGATGAACTATCTATTTTATCTCTAATGATTTTTGAAAGAATATTAGTTGACCCACTAGAATAGACCCACTCCTGCTCTGGTTTGGTGTGCAATGGCTGCCCTAATGCAAAATCTCCCATATTTGAATACCGATACAACATATTCGTTGCAGTACTTACACTAGAATATACCTCTTCCCAGTACAAGCCTGAACTCATTCTTAAAAGTTGATCTGAAGTAATAGCTGCTCGATTGTCATTTCTCCATTCGTGAACTGGAGCCGGATCATTTACATCAATCCATCCTTTTTTAGTCATTACCCCATACAGCATATTTGTAACACTCTTAGCCATAGACCAACCTAGTTGGGGAGCGTCTTTATCAAACCCATCTGCATATTGCTCTAAAATCAATTGGCCCTTGTAAACCACCAAAACACTTCTTGTATTCGCTGGAATCTCTATGTTTGTATTTTCGAAAGCAGACGAAATAGCGAAGTTTAACTTTTTCATATCTAAGTCATGACTTACGGTATCAGCAAGTTTCTTTCCTCTTGGCCAATAAACGGTATCGTTAAGAACGGGCCTATTAAGATCTACGTGAGTTTTGGCTCTTCTAATTTCAACTTCGGAGATCTCTCTCACTAATGTGCACCCCAACCCTTCCCTGAAAATAGCTTTACTTTTAGCCAATCCAAAAACAGATCCGGAAGTGGATTTATCCGATTCGTTCCATTCAAAAGTACCTAAGTTAAGAGGGAAAGCCCCAAGT
>JBLFZF010000047.1:0-24093 GCA_047610145.1 Salibacteraceae bacterium
AGCCACTTGCGAGGAACCCGTTCCGCCAGAAATAGTTAACGTTTGAACCGTACCCGTTGTAGAAATACCACATTGCGCATACGATGTGCCCATGCTAATTGACAATAAAGAGCTTAAGAGAAAATAGTAAAATCTTTTCATATTCATTATTTTTTTATACCGGGTTAACACGGTTAAATATTTTGAGTTTTGTTTTATTTGAAGGGCGAATATATTACTAAATATCAATATATTAAAGTATTTTACTCTTGACTTAAACCACCTACAATAATTTGGAAGACTTAGGGATTACAAAAGGCCTGTTACTACTTTAATTTTTACAGTGACTTTTCTATTAATCCAATAAAAGAATGAATCACTTTAATATGAATTTCTTGAATTCGATCTGCATATCCTTGATGCTCTACTCGAATTTCAGCATCGCAATATTGCGCTAGTTCCCCTCCATTTTTACCCGTAAGGCCAACCACTTTCATTCCTTTTTCTTTCGCTGCCTTTGCGGCATTAATAACATTAGTAGAATTACCGCTTGTGCTAATTGCTAATAGCACATCATTGGAACTACCCATGCCTTCTACAAAACGAGAAAATACAAAGTCGTATCCAAAATCATTCGCCACACAACTCAAATACCCTTGGTCTGAAATAGCAATAGCCGGTAATGACCTTCTATTCTCTCTAAATCTACCAGTAAGTTCTTCGGCAAAGTGCATAGCGTCACTCATGGAACCTCCGTTACCACAAGAAATTATTTTACCTCCCCCATGAACGGAAGCCACCATAAATTCACCCGCTTTTGCGATAGCGTCTATTTTAGAATCATCCGCCATAAATTGGGCAAGTACTTGTTGTGACTCTGAAAAAACTTGGCGAATAAATTCTTGACTCATGGTGTGCGATTTTAGGCAAATTTAACCAAAAATGGCTATGAATGTTACCCAAAGAAAAAGCCGAAATTGATCTCTCAATTTCGGCTGCTTTTTATTTAGATTCTTTAAAAATATTTTTACCTCTTTCTAACCAATCCAAAAACTTTGGAATATCTGGATCGTAAGCGGCATGCTCGTGCAATTGTTTCTCGTTATGATCTAAAACCACATAATACGGTTGCGCATTGGTTCCGTATTCACGGATCTGCATATCGCTCCATTTGTTACCTACGGTCTTTATTTTCTTTCCCGTAGTAGGAGATACGTATTGCTCTGATTCTGGTAATTTAGTTTTTTCATCTACATATAAAGAAATTAAAACATAATCTCCTTTTAACATTTCTAGCACATGAGGATCACTCCAAACCTGTTCCTCCATTTTACGACAATTTACACATGCCCACCCCGTAAAATCAAGCATAACTGGCAGTCCAGATTCTTTTGCATAAGACAAACCCAATTCATAATCGTGAAAACAATTGATGTTATATGGACAATGATCTGGCTCAGCTCCTTTTGGTAATGCTACCTGATCTCCAGTCGCACTGCTAAAGGTGGTTGACTTATATCCTACTCCATTTGGAGACTCACTATAAAATGCCGGTGGCGGAAATCCTGAAATCACTTTCAAAGGAGCGCCCCACATACCTGGAATCAGATATATTGTAAACATAGTGACCACTAATGCCATTAATAACCTCCCCACAGAAATTCCATCTAGCGGTGAATCGTGTGGTAATTTGATCCATCCAAAAAGATAGATAGCCAAAGCACCAAAAACAGTAATCCATATCGCTAAAAACAACTCACGCGGTAACCAATGTGCTTGTAAAACCAAATCTGCATTAGATAAAAACTTAAATGCCAATGCCAGCTCTAAGAAACCTAATACAACTTTCACCGTATTTAACCATCCACCTGATTTTGGTAAAGAATTCATCCATCCTGGGAACATCGCAAACAAAGCAAATGGCAATGCCAACGCAGTAGAAAAGGATAACATCCCAATAATTGGTCCCATGTAACCTCCGTTAACCGCTGCTTCTACAAGTAAAGTTCCAATAATTGGTCCGGTACACGAAAAAGAAACTAGCGCTAGCACAAACGCCATGAAGAAGATACCGATTAAGCCACCTTTATCTGCGTTTGAATCTGCTTTATTCACCCAAGAAGAGGGTAACGTAATTTCAAAAGCCCCCAGAAAAGAAATGGCAAACACGATGAGTAACACAAAGAAAAACAAATTGAAATATACATTGGTAGCCAATGCATTTAGTGCATCCGCTCCGAAAACTGAGGAAACCCCCACTCCAAGAAGTACATATATTCCAATTATTGAAAAACCGTAAATCAGTGCATTTTTAATGCCTTCTGCTTTTGTTTTACTCTGTTTGGTAAAGAAACTTACCGTCATCGGTATCATTGGAAATACACATGGTGTAAGAAGAGCAGTTAACCCTCCTAAAAAACTTAAAACAATAACAGTAAGCATTGATTTTTCCTCCCCTTTTTTAAAGGATGACGCAGGGACATCATCCCCTGAAGGGGCAACTGCTTTTGTTAAGTCATACTCTAATTCAATAGCTTCTGGTGGAATACAGGTTCCATCATCACACGCCATAAAATATACCTCAGCGGTTATTTTTTGATTCGAATTCTCCACTTTTACTTTTTGAGAAAGTATTAGTGAATTCGCATAATAAGCCAGTACCATATCAAAATTTGGATCGTTCTCTTCAATCACTTCTCCAATTTCAATAGGCCCTTCTACAGGTTTTAAATCTTTAGGGGTTAAAATCAAAAACTCTGTAGCTTGCGGTTTTGGCCCTTCCTTTTCAGGAAGCACCATAGAATACACATGCCAATTCGCCTCAATTTCAGCTATTGCCTGTAACTCGTATACATTATCTCCGTGATCAATCACCTTAGTCGTCCACGTTACGGGGGTTAACACACCTTGATTTTGAGAAATAGTCGCATTACTAGATAGGGATAAACGTAATTCACCACTCGTATTTACTTCTGTAGTTTCTTCTTTTAAATCGAATTGAAATTCAATAATTTCAGGTGGAATGCAAGTTTTATCATCGCAAGCCATGAACTCAAAATCTCCTATAATTTTAGCCGAAGCTCCCGTAATCTTTACTTTTTGGGTGAACAATGCTTCATTTTCGAAGTACTTTAGCTCCATGTCAAAAACTTTGTCATGAACAGTAATCCCTTCGCCTTCTTCTACTTTTCCAATCAACTCATAATTAGCTGATTCTTTAAATAAAAACGAAGTCGGCCTTACTGGCTCTCCCACAAACTGCGAGTATAAATGCCAATGCGCCTCTATTTCAGCACTGAACTGCAACTCAAACTCGTTATCGCCTAGGCTTACCGATTTATACTCCCATGTAACAGGATTAAACACTTGTGCAGTAACCGCAGATAAACCTGCGCATACAAACCCCACACTTAATATGAACACCTTTAAATAATTCTTACCCATAACTTGGTTTTTGACGACCGCCAAATGTAATAAATATGTCTAATGAGTGAAACGTCATTAACGGCCAATTAACATCATATATATATGAAAGAGATTTGCGCACAAAAAAACAACAAAGATGCGAGTCAAATTGACTGGCTTACGACAGTTCTTGATTTGACTTTAAATGAAATTTCTTTCGAATCAAATAAATGGCCAGATACAATAACGGAGTATCTATTAGCGCAAATAGAATTTTAAACAACCAACCATCCTTAATCAAACCCGACATTTCGGTAAATGTCATTTGCCCTAAAAACAAAACACCTACGACAAGGGTGGTATCCAAGAGTTGCGAAACAATAGTAGATCCATTATTACGCAACCATAAATGTTTTCCATTGGTCAGCTTCTTCCAAAAGTGATATAACTTTAAATCTGCAAACTGCGCAATTAAATAAGCCGTCATACTTGAAAAAACTACACGATATGAATTTGCAAACACCTGATTATACACCTCATCAGAAACTGGCGATTGATCAATAGCTGGGAAAACAGAACCTAACCAAAGTGCAAACAACACAAGCATAGAAGCAAAAAAACCCGCAATAACAACATTAGTCGTTTTCTTCTTTCCGTAAATCTCAGATAGAATATCAGTGATTAAAAATGTAATTGGATAGGGTAACATTCCTGCAGAAACCACAAACTCTTTAAAACCTAGGTCTACGGTAACAAACTTATTCGCAATTAAATTAGTGGTAACTAAAGAAGCGATAAACAAAGCTGATAAAACTAAATATAGATAATCGGCTTGCTGATTTAATTTTTTATTCATGCATTGGAATGAGCGACTAAAGTAAATAAACTAGCTATTAATTAGTCAGCTTTATGGAGTATACTCTTTCAGTATTCGTATCCATTTTAAAATTATTGGAAGACCGCAATCCAACTACCCAACAAATTTCACCATTAGATTCTAACACCCAAACACTTTGCTTTTCATGCTTAGGAATTTTTAAGTCAATCAATAAATCAGACACCTTTTTCTTTCCTTTCATTCCAAAAGGAGTAAAGCGATCTCCTTCTTTCCAAAGACGTAAGTTTAAAGGAAATATCAGTTTATCAAAATCTAAAAAAACTGTTTTAGGACTCGGAGTAATTTCGAGACCTGCCGCATGATGATCTTGAAATTTTAAAGGTAAAGGATTCGTAATCTCGCCCAAAAACTCCGTCACCTTGAAATCTTGATTGGCGGTGAAAAATCGCTTTTGCTGAATAAACACAAACTCACGATCCACATAAATATGATGATCTACCGAAGAAACCATTGCTCCAGGCTGCCCATTAATAGCTTGCAATAAATTTTTAACATGTACCGAATTAAAGCCAAACTCTTTAAGTTGGTAATTCAAAACCACATCCGAAAAGGCATACCTTTTAATGTCCTCAATAGAAATCTTGAGTCCCTTATCTTCCTGAATCAACCAGGATTCCCAGACCGCTTTCATTTGCGAAACCACAAAGGCATCTACCCGAGATAACTTTTCAAAATTACGTTGAAAAGTAGCTTCCAAATTAGGGTTGATTTCCGCCAATACCGGAAGTACTTGATGTCTAATTTTATTGCGATGGTATTTTATGCTTTGATTAGAAACATCTTCTTTCCAACTTAACCCTTTTGCTTTAGCGTACTGATAAATCGCCTCTTTGCCCACATTCAACAACGGACGAACTACCCTTCCATTTTGTGGCTTAATACCCCGCAACCCAGACAAACCAGTGCCTTTTACCGCATTAAAGAAAAAAGTCTCCATATTGTCTGTCAAGTGTGTACCCACGGCTATTTGACCGAAATTATTTTCTTTACCTAATTTCTCAAACCAAAAATATCGCAAGTCACGTGCCGCCATTTGAATAGACACTTTTCTAGTATCTGCGTAAATTTGAGTTTCGAACTTAGTCGTGAAAAACGGAACGTTTAATGAACGGGCCCATTCTTTCGTGAACTTTTGATCTTCATCCGCATCTTCTCCTCGTAAATTAAAATGACAATGGGCAATAGCGATAGAAAAACCTAAGGTGTGTAAAATATGGGCTAAAACTACAGAATCGGCACCACCGCTGACTCCTACTAATAATGTAGCATTCTTATTCAAATACGAATTTTCCAGTACAATGGTCTCCAAGCTTTTCGCCATAAAAACAAAACTAACATTCCGAAAGGAAACACGAACTCCCGTTTTGCTTTATTGATGATTTGTATATTCGAGTAAATTATTGAAAATGAAAAAATGGATGCTTTTAGTCATTGTTTTTACTGGATTTGGGTTTCAATGGGTCAGTCATTTTAATTCAACCATTCGCATACCCAAGGGCTTCGTTTATTTAACAGATGTAATACCAAACATACGGGTAGATCTCCGTTATTTAGGTAATAACAACTTTGTCGGAGAACCCATAAGCGGGTATAAAAGAGAAGTGGTTATTATTTCAAAAGCAGCAGCTCAGGCATTAAGTAAAGTACAAAAAGAAGTTGCTAAACGAAATTTATGCCTGAAGGTATTTGATGCTTATCGACCTCAAAAAGCAGTGAATCATTTTGTGCGTTGGGCGAAGGACCTTAATGACACGGCTAATAAACACATTTATTATCCCGAGATAGACAAGCCTGACTTATTTGAATTAAACTATATCGCTTCCAAATCTGGTCATAGTCGCGGCAGTACTATTGATTTAAGCTTGGTTGATTCTGAGGAACTGGAATTGGACATGGGAACTCCTTGGGATTATTTCGGCCCAAAGTCGTGGCCCACTGACACTACGATTTCTAAAATCGCTCAACAAAACCGAACTTATTTAAGAGAAATCATGATTGCCAACGGCTTTAAACCTTACGAAGAAGAATGGTGGCATTTCACCTTAAAAGAGGAACCTTTTCCAAACACATATTTTGATTTTGACGTCCAATAATTACAAGCCTTGCGATTCTACTTCTCCATCTCGTAATCGAATGATACGTCTTGCGTGCAACGCAATATCTTCTTCGTGCGTCACTAAAATTACAGTATTACCATTTTCATGGATTTCATTAAACAAACCCATGATTTCGTGTGAAGTTTTGGTATCCAAGTTTCCGGTAGGCTCATCGGCCAGAATAATAGAAGGCTTATTTACCAGCGCTCTTGCTACTGCCACACGTTGTCTTTGTCCACCAGAAAGTTCATTTGGATTATGATCCATACGATCAGCTAACCCAACCATCTCTAAAACTTCAGCGGCTCTTTCTAATCGGTCTTTTTTACTCCAACCTGCATACACTAAGGGTAACGCAACGTTTTCTAGCGCTGAATATCTGGGTAATAGATTAAAGGTTTGAAAAACAAAACCAATCTCCGTATTCCGAATTTCAGCTAACTCGTTATCTACCATTCTGCTCACATCCTTATTATTCAGCATGTACGTACCAGCAGTTGGCGTATCTAAACAGCCAATAACATTCATTAACGTAGACTTTCCTGAACCAGATGGGCCCATAAGAGCTGTATATTCATTGCGTTTCACTTCAATATCTACTCCTCGTAACGCACGAACCAGTTGCTGACCGACCGCAAATTCACGCGTAATACCTTTTAAATCTATAACCAAATCCATGTTTCAAAAATAGGTGAACCTAGGTCAATAATTAAGTCAAATACACCAATGGCATTTTTTTAGGTACCGAAGGTGAATACAATGAGCCTTAGGAATGGTTTAGGTACGTATATTTGCATCTCCAAATGAGAAGTTCAAAGAAATATTCCTTTTCTGATACAAGTAAGATACAACTAACCACCTGGGCAAATTCGTTTGATCCGTGTGTAATACTGGATAGTTTCTCTGCACAAAACTCAGATTACCCTAGCGGGTTCACTTACGAAATGGTGATTGGCATATCTGCGCATAAAGAATTGGTATCTAACGAAAACTCCTTTGAAAAACTAAAGGCTTTTCATGACGCCCATTCCGATTGGATGTTAGGCTATTTGAGTTATGACTTAAAGAACGAATTAGAAGATCTTTCTTCTAAAAACGAAGATTTCCATCAAGCCAATCACCTGCATTTTTTCATACCAGAAACCATTATTTTAGTTACCGGAAATGTTCTAGAAATCGCTTCTTTAAACAAAACACCAGAGGAGGTTTGGCTTCAAATTCAGAACACAGAAGTTATTGAAAATATAGAAAACCCACCTATCAATTTACATCCCAGAATTCATCACGCAGCGTATATCAAAGGAGTTAAATCTTTAAAGCACCATATACAAATGGGTGATATTTACGAAGCTAATTTCTGTCAAGAATTTTTTGCAGAAAACGTAGACATCAATCCATTTCCATTGTATCAATCTTTGGTGAGAACATCTCCTACTCCATTTTCTGTTTACGCACACTGGAATGAGGCCTATTTAATGAGCGCCACTCCAGAACGGTACATCAAAAAAACAGGTATCGATATTCTTTCGCAGCCTATTAAAGGAACCGCTAAAAGGGGCAATTCTCCAACAGAAGATGCGCAACTCAAAGAGGATCTTTACCACAGCCCAAAAGACCGTACTGAAAATGTGATGATTGTAGATTTGGTTCGAAATGACTTATCCATTACCGCAGCTCTACAAAGCGTAAAGGTAGAAGAGTTGTTTGGCGTGTATTCGTTTTCAAACGTGCATCAAATGATCTCTACTATATCGAGTAAAGTAAAAGACGGAATTCATTTTACGGATGTGATAAAAAGGAGTTTCCCGATGGGAAGTATGACCGGTGCTCCTAAAATTATGGCTATGAATCTCATCGAAGAATTTGAACATACCAAACGAGGCCTGTATTCGGGTTCGGTTGGATATATTACGCCAGAAGGTGACTTTGATTTTAACGTGATTATTAGAAGTTTACAGTACAATGCGGCCAACAAATATCTGAGTTATATGGTGGGTGGTGCTATTACCGATAATTCGGATCCTGAAGGCGAATACCTGGAATGTGAAATAAAAGCTGCGTCTATTAAAAAAGTTTTAGCGAGAAGTTACTAATGGTGAGTATGTCCAATTCTAATTGGACCGTTTGGAATTCTATAAAGGTAGATTCAACAACCTTAAATTCAACACTACCCCTTATCCATCCGTAGTAATAATGCGATGCTCTTTTCTGTACAAGAAATTTCCATGCTCCCAAACAAAACTGCTTTCAATTTAATCACCTAAAACAAATCATCAATCGCACTCGTATTAGTGCAAATTGCTATTTCTAAATTTGAATACAAGGAATACAAATTTAATCCGTGATAGGTTGAATCAGCCAATTCTCCTGCATAATTCATTCCAAAATAGGACTCAAATATCATTTACAAAATGTGGTTTTCATTTAAATCATACCCTAGAGAATCAAATACTACCTCAGGTAATGTTAATCCGTGTCCGTGAGAATCTAGAACTAATAGACCTGCGTTAAAATATTTCGAGATTTACGGACTCTTTTTCTTCGGACTAACACTCCCTAGTTTTAAGGTACACCATGTACCCCCTTAGCCATCATTTGTTTTTTGATAACTTGTTAAGAAAACCAGCATATTTTCCGTTTCATTATCGGCTACATAAATGCAGAAGCTCTCTAAAAAAGCCTTTCTTATTTCGATCGTCAATAGGCCAATTAATATCTTATAACGAAGGACCAACTTCTGACAATATTTTTTTTTTAAAGCACTGCTAATAAACAGAATTAGACTCATCTAAAAAAACAATCACTTACATCAATAAAAATAATTGTTAAAATATTAGTTGCATATGCATCTATTTTAAAATTGACACTATATTTGCTGCGGTTATGGATATCGAAAACAGTATATTGCCTTGGTTGGGTAGAACGGTAAAGTTCATGGACCTCTATATTGAGGATCAGTTGGCAGCGGCTGGGTTACCCCTCACTAAATTGCAGTTTGTTTTTTTAATGGTTATCTCTAATCACAATAACCAACCTCAAAACAACTTGGCAGAACTAACTGGCCGCGATAAAACAACGTTCACTAGGAACCTTAATACCCTCGAGAAAAAAGGACTTGTTTGCAGGAAACCATCTCAAGGGGATAAGCGAATCAAGCTGGTTTGCATTACCGAATTAGGGAAGGATTTCAAAAAGAAATCAGAACCAATTATCAAAAAAATAATATCCGAAGTAGAGGAAGACATTTCAATCGAAGAAAGAGAATCTTTTAAACTCATCCTCACCAAAATAAGAACCAAATTAATTTTACTCAGAGAATCAAATTGTACTAATCAAATATGAGAGCATACATTACACGAATAATAGCCATCTTGGTAGTTGTTGGAGCCGTTTACGGCAAAAAACTAATTGAAGGTAGTAAGGAAAAGAAAAAGCCAGTTACCACCATCAACACCCCTACGGCAACTATTACCACGGCAAAAAATAGCATTGTACCCGTGAATATTATTGAAAGTGGTTTGCTTTCAGCCAAGTATAAAATTGACTTGTTTTCAGAAGTTCAAGGAGTAATGGAGTCTACTTCTAAAGAATTTAAGCCTGGAGCTACCTTCAAAAAAGGCGCTGTTTTGGTCAAAATAAAAAGTGCCGATTATTATGCCAATCTTCAAGCTCAAAAAAGTGTCTTACAAAATCTTATTACGAGTATTCTTCCAGATATTAAACTAGATTACCCGGAAGTATATGCTAAATGGGATACCTATTTGAAGAATTTTGACATGAACACACCATTAACCGATCTTCCAAATCCAGGAACGGATAAAGAAAAGTTCTTTTTAACAGGTAAGAATCTATATACCACGTATTACAACACCCGAAACCTAGAGATCGTATACCTTAAATACACGCTTACCGCTCCATATAATGGAATATTGACCGAAGCTTTAGTCACTCCGGGCTCTTTAATTAGAAATGGACAAAAACTAGGGGAATTTATCGACCCCACTCAATATGAGTTGGAGCTATCCATTAGTAGAGCATTAATTGAATCTGTTGTTATTGGAAATGAAGTAGTGGTTCACAATCCTGAAAACCCAGCACAAAAGTGGATGGGTAAAGTATCCAGAATCAACGGAAAAGTAAATACCGAAACACAAACCATTCAAGTATTTGTAGAACTTAACAAGTCTAACTTAAAAGAAGGTTTGTATTTGGAAGCTCTAATTGCGGGTCAAGGAAAATCAAATGCTATTGAATTACCCAGAAATTCATTAGTTGATGGAAACCAGGTATACGTGATTAACGCAGATACTACGCTTAAATTACAGCAGATTGAAGTAGTTCACAAAACCAGAGAAACCATTATTGTTCAAGGTATCGAAGATCAAACTTTAATATTACAAAAACCTATTCCTGGTGCGTATGTTGGAATGAAGGTGTTGATTAAAAAATAAGACCTCGATGAAAAAGATAATCATTCACTTTATAAAATATCCAGTAGCCGTATCGGTATTCGTTACCGCATTCGTACTTCTGGGTGTGATGGGAGCAACCTCCTTAAAATCGTCATTCTTTCCATTAAGCGAATCTCGAAATATTACTATCCAAATCACCTACCCCGGTGCATCTCCAGCAGAAATGGAGGAAGGTATCGTTCTCAAAATTGAAGATAACCTTCAAGGTTTGGTGGGTGTAGACCGTTTCACCTCTACCTCTAGTGAAAACAGCGCTAGTGTTAAAGTAGAAGTACTCAAAGGATACGATGTATCTGTGGTTTTAGATGACATCAAAAATGCTGTAGACAAAGTTCCTTCGTTTCCTTCAGGTATGGAACCTCCCGTAATTTCGAAAGAGGTTTTTAGAACAGAAGCCGTATCATTTGTACTGAGTGGCGAGAGCGTTTCCTTGCGTACCCTAAAAGAAATGGGCCGCGATGTAGAGTCGGATATTCGTGAAATTGAAGGCATTTCACAAATTGAAATGTCTGGCTTTCCAAATGAAGAAATTGAAATTGCATTAAACGAAGATAAATTAAGAGCATTCAACCTTACATTCCAAGAAGTATCACGCGCAGTTTCTGCGCATAACATATTGTCATCGGGTGGATCTATTAAAACACCAAATGAAGAGTTTTTAATTCGCGTTAAGAATCGTTCTTATTTTGGAACAGACTTAGATTATGTAGTGGTAAAAGCCATGTTGAATGGAGACAAGGTGTATCTAAAAGATGTGGCTGACGTTCAAGATAAATGGTCTGAAAGCCCAAACAGATCTTATTACAACGGTCAACCCTCTATTAACTTCAATGTCAACACTACCAATAGTGAAGATTTAATTTCTGTAGCCGCATTAACTGTTGACTATATTGAAAAGTTCAACGAAAGCCACAATAATGTGCAACTCAACGTAACTAAGGATGCCTCACAAACTATTATTGAACGTACTGAATTATTAACAAAAAACGCATTACAGGGAATGGCTTTAGTCCTGTTTTTCTTGGCCTTATTTTTAAAACCAAGATTGGCATTTTGGGTGGCCTTTGGCTTACCTATTTCATTTTTAGGAATGTTCATGTTTGCGGGATACTTTGGGGTAACTATTAACGTTTTATCCTTGTTTGGGATGATCATTGTTATTGGTATTTTAGTAGATGACGGGATTGTGATTGCCGAAAATATTTACCACCATTATGAGTTAGGTAAAAATTCTGTTCAAGCAGCTATTGATGGAACTCTAGAAGTATTACCCGCTATTGTATCGGCTATTGCAACTACCCTTGTTGCCTTTTCTACCTTCTTCTTTTTAGATGGTAAAATTGGCGAGTTCTTTGGCGAAGTGGCCGTTATTGTTATCCTTACATTACTGGTTTCGTTAATAGAAGCATTAATCATTTTACCTTCACACATGGCGCATTCTAAGGCGTTAACCAAAGAGCAAAAAACATATAGCTTTAATCGCTGGGCCGATAACCTAATGAACTTTATGCGTGACAAATTATATGGTCCGTATTTAGTGTTTTTCATTAAAAATAAAGCCTTAGGAATGGCTATTCCTATCGCTCTATTGCTTCTTACCTTAGGTTCTATTGGCGGTGGAATTATTAAATTCACTTTCTTTCCGCAAATTGCAAGTGACCGAGTAGTGGTTACTTTAAAAATGCCACAAGGCACCAATGAAACCATTACCGATTCAATTATCACCTCTATTGAGCAAAAAGCATGGGGCTTAACAGATAGTTTAGAACAAACCTACGGATTGGAAAACCCGATTGAAAACATCATTAAAAAGGTAGGTCCTGGAACTTCTACTGCTTCATTAAACATCAATCTCTTACCCGGTGAAAAAAGAAATTTCCCTTCATACATTGTGTCTACTTCTCTGAGTGAGCGGGTGGGTAACATTGGTTCCGCAGAAGCGATTGAATATGGTTCGGGGTCTAATTTTGGCGGAAAACCAGTTTCCTTATCTATTATGGGTAGAAATACCATTGAACTAAAAGCGGCTAAAGATTTTATTAAAGGAGAACTTCGCAAGAACACGCTTCTTAAAGATTTAACCGATAATGACCCAGAAGGAATTAAAGAAATAAAAATCACATTAAAAGAAAACGCGTATGCGTTAGGCTTCACTTTAAACGATGTAATAAGTCAAGTTAGATCCGGTTTCTTTGGATCAGAAGTACAACGATTTCAGCGAGGCCAAGATGAAGTAAAAGTATGGGTTCGCTACGAATTAGCGGAACGAACATCTTTACAACAACTAGACGATATGCGTTTAGTCAATGTAAAGGGTAATCGCGTTCCTTTAAGAGAGGTTGCAAATTACGAAATTGATCGTGGAGAGATTTCTATTAATCACTTGAATGGAAAACGAGAAATTAGAATTGATGCCGATCTAAAAAACCCGAGCACGAGTGCCACCGATATGATGGCCGAAATCAAGTCTGACCTCATCCCTGTCATGAAAGAACGTTTTCCAGGAGTCGATGCTATTTTTGAAGGCCAAAACAGACAGGCAGAACAAACAGGTAGCTCAGCCGCAGCAGTGCTGCCTATAATTGTATTTCTAATATTTCTGATTATTGCTTTCACTTTCCGTTCATTTGATCAACCTATTGTATTGCTTATAATGATTCCGTTTTCACTGATTGGCGTAGCCTGGGGACACTGGATTCATGGATATGCTATTAACGTATTGAGCTTTTTAGGAATTATCGCTCTCATTGGTATTATTGTGAATGACGGACTCGTGCTCATTAGTAAATTCAATATTTATTTAAAACGAGGCATGAAATACGATGAGGCCTTAATTGCCGCAGGTAAGTCGCGTTTTAGAGCAATTTTCTTAACCACCATTACCACCATTGCAGGTCTTTCGCCATTAATTTTTGAAACGAGTCGTCAGGCACAATTCTTAATCCCAATGGCTATTGCAATTGCTTATGGCATTGCACTCGCTACGGTGCTAACACTCATTATGTTACCGTTAATGCTCAAGCTAAGTAACGAAATTAAAGTGCTATGGAAATGGTACACTACAGGAATCAAACCTACTCCAGAAGAAGTAGAGGGTGCCGTCATTGAATTAAAATCAGAACAAGATGAATTTTAAAATCGGAATTTTTACACTGATCGCATTCGTGGTTTCGTTGACCACTAATGCCCAAGAAGAAAAACAAGTTCTTCAAAAGGATCAGGCGGTAACCATCGCCATGGAAAACAACTTTGATATCCGTATGTCTAAAATGGACGTGGAGGTAGCAGAGAACAATGCGAGTATCCAAAACAGCGGTTACCTTCCGTCCATTACAGGAACTGCAGGTGCAAATTATTCTAATTCTTCTGGGCAACTAGTGGAAAGGAGTGGAGCCACGAGAGACATAGAAAATAATGAGACCACCGGCCTCAATGCCTCTGTTGGCTTAACATATATGGTGTTTGATGGTTTTGGTAGATCAAACACGTATAAACAACTTCAAGAAAACTATAATATTTCTGAGTTACAAGCGCGTCAAATGGTGGAAAGCACCATTTTAAGCATTTTCAATTCGTATTACGAAGTCGCTCGTTTAACGCAAGATGTTGACAACCAAAAAGAAACCTTAATCATCAGTAGAGTAAGGTTGCAACGTGCTCAATATGGGTCCGAATATGGTCAGGGTTCTCAACTAGATATATTAAATGCAGAGGTAGATTACAATAACGACAGTATTACTTATTTAACCAATACCCAGTTTTTAGCCAATGAAAAAAGAAATTTAAATCTACTGTTAGGTAGAGATGTAAATATTGATTTTCAAGTAGACACGGCCTTGACGTATGCAAACAACTTGTTATTAGAGGCTATGTTGGTCAACGCGAAAGACAATAACGTGACCCTGTTACAACAAGAGGCTGCACTCAGAAATTCGGAGCTTAATATTAGAGCAACTACTTCAAATGCAGTACCAAAACTGAGTGTAAACGGAAACTATGGTTATAATCAAAATCAGTTTGGAGCAGCAGGTTTTATTGATAAGTCAACAGGAACTGGACCAAGTTTAGGCGCTACGTTAAGCTGGAATATTTATGATGGCGGTGCGACACGTACCCGTAGGCAAAACTCTGAAATTGCGTTCGAAACCCAATCCATTAACTTAGAAAAACAACAATTAAATATAGAGCGAAACCTAAGCAATGCATGGACGGCATACCAAACGGCACTATTCGTTAAAGAGGCACAAAGCAAAAACTTACAAACCGCACAAACCAACTTTGACCGAAGTGTTGATCAATACAAATTAGGACAGATCACAAACATTGTTTTCCGTCAAGCACAGCTCAATTTGTTACAGGCGCAATTGGCGTTAAACCAAGCCAAATACTCCGCTAAAACGGCCGAGTTGTTCTTATTACAGATTAGTGGAGATCTAAGGCAAGCACAATTTTAAAGCTCTGTAAAGGCCAGTTAGTCAACTCGCCTTTGTTTTTTAATAGATTTGTAACCCAAACAAATTCATGATTGAAACGATAGACAGTTTTGACAAGCAACTATTGCTGTTCCTAAATGGTTTTCATACCTCGTTTATGGATCCCATCATGTGGTGGATCTCTTCTACCGTATTATGGATTCCGTTTTATTTTATATTGATGACTTACCTCATCAAAAGCCAAACACCCGCATTAAGTAACCCCTGGCTAAAGCAAACCGGAATTATTCTACTCTCTATATCGCTGGCCATTCTCTTAGCCGATCAAATATCTTCCGGTTTTTTTAAACCATTTTTTGAAAGACCACGTCCCTCTCATAGTCCAGAAATAATGGATTTAGTACACGTACTCATCCAACCCAATGGTGAGGTTTACCGCGGAGGGCCGTTTGGTTTTATATCCTCTCATGCGGCAAATTCATTTGCCATTGCCTGGTTTGTGAGTCTCATTTTAAAAAATAAAACCGCCTGGTTTATTATGGTTTCTTGGGCCATTTTAGTGTCGTATTCCCGAATTTATTTAGGCGTTCACTATCCGGGCGACATTCTTGGAGGCGCCTTCATTGGCATTGGTTCGGGAACCATTGCCGCATATGTTTACCATAAATTACACATGAAATGGATGTATTAAAATTATTTATCCCAGTATTCTTAGGGGGTGGCTTAGGAGCAGTTATCCGATTTAGTATATCTGTATTGGTAGTTAATAATTTTAAGGGGTTTCTACCTGTGGCTACATTATTTGCCAATGTACTCGCTCTTATTATTATGGGATTAGCAGTATACTATGCCGAGTCTAAAATGGACAGCTTTCCGTGGCTACGTGCATTTGTACTCATCGGGTTTTGTGGCGGTCTTAGTACCTTCTCTACATTTAGTTTTGAAACCGTTCTTTTACTTAAAGGATATCATTGGGGTTATGCGCTCGCAAATGTTACCGTAAGTGTTGTTTTAGGCGCATTAATTATCTACCCTTTTGTAAGAACACTCTCTAAATAACTTGAAAAGCAATAAATAAGAGCAATGTATTTCAATATTTGGTCAATCATTTTAAACATAATAAAAAAATTTGGAGCGACTCTTTTTCATCCGTATACTTGTCTTTTCCAAGGTGAAATCCACTTACTTATTTGCTTTGGTAGCTAATATTCATTAAACACTAACTATTATGAATGCAAGATTTTTTTACGGAGCACCTATCTTCTCTAACTCACCAAAACTTTTGGTTTTAACAGAAGACGGAGTGCTATACTCGGAAATTCGGGAGTATGAAGTGACTACAGTAGACAAAATTGATAATGTTGCTTACTCCAATTTCGTGGAAAAGAACTTCGAAAACGAAGACTATCCAATTCTTCTAGAAATTGAATATCCAGAAGCACGTGATATGCCGTTAGCAGGTCAAGCCAATTGGATTGATCGTTACGTCAACTCAAAGAACATAAACGTAGAAATGGCTTTACAAGCATAGACTACAAAAAATACGATGCTAAAAAAGCTCCACTTGTTGGGGCTTTTTTTATCTCTGATTTACCTGAAAAAGATATCGACAGGTCGCTACCTAACGTTTATGCCTCATTCCTTTGGCCTTCACCCTAAAACGAACAGGTTAATTGTCCTATTTGGCTCTTATTTACATTGCTTTCAATCAAATACGCGGCTTTCACACCCCCTCATTCTAGCAGATTTTATAATCCGTAGAAAGAAAACTCTACTAGAGAGTTCTATAACTGAACAGCGGCTCTTCTTATTCAATCAAGCCAATAGATACGGATTTAAACGCTACTACTTCATACATAGTAATCATTAGACTTCGGGTAACAAAACAGCTCATAACACTTTAAAAAAAAACGAATTAATATATCTTGCCGATCTATCTAAAGGTAAAATTATGGAAGACAACACAATGCTTAAATATATTACAGACGTATTAACAAACATGCCTATCGGCTGGTTGAACCTAACTACGCACCGATTAGATATTTATGAGGAAAAACTGGCCAAAACTCAGTTTTTGGACCAGTTTGAAAATTTATTCCATTCCAATAACGCACAATCAGAAGCATTGAGTCAGCTACCTACTGCCTACGATTATATTCGATTAGGACACCCATTATCTAGCATATTAGAATGGGTAATTGCTCATTCTAATAATATAAACTCAGAAAATGTAATTAGTTTTTCATCCAAGACTGTTCCCATTTTATCTATTTTACGGAAAAATTTATTAGATAATAGAGACACCCAAATCGTTTACACGAATGAATTACCGCCATTTTTCGAGCCCCAAATACTACGAGAGATTTATGGCTACACCTTTGAATTAAAAAAAGTTGAAAGCATAGAAGAAATCACGCACTTTAACGGAAGTACCGTATTTATTTCTCAAACAGATGCATTATGTGATATCCATCTGCAAGCTAGCATTGATTTCTCTATAAATCTACATTCCCACCTCGGAAGTGTTTTAGTGGTTAATGGGAAACAAAATGAAAATTACATCTCAGAAATTCAGCATGTAAGAAGACGCGAAACCATTGCCATGACACCTATCAATTCTTTGAATGCCTTGCAAAAGATAACGAGAACGGCTGTAGATAATGAGACAACTAATGTGGACACCCATAAATTACTCGTCTTAGAATCCATTAAACAAATTACAGGCACCGGCACAACTCCATTAGTTGGTTCTAGTGGGCTATCTATTCAATATGCCATTATGATGGGCCTTATTCATGATGCGCTAGCAGAACACCCAGGTAAGGCCATCAAAATTATAGTTCCTACCAATTGTTATGGCGGAACAAATGACCAAGCCAGAAGAGTAGCTGCCTGTATTGATCAAGTGGAAGTAGTGGATTTAGCCGTAGATGGAGAAAATGATATGGTTCAAAGTATTGATGTGGTTTTGGCTAAATTAGCCAACGAAAATGCCATTCCTTATATCATTGCTGAAATCCCTACCAACCCA
This sequence comes from Salibacteraceae bacterium, assembly GCA_047610145.1. Classification (GTDB taxonomy): domain Bacteria; phylum Bacteroidota; class Bacteroidia; order Flavobacteriales_G; family Salibacteraceae; genus CAJXZP01. Next base: position 18,315 of record JBLFZF010000047.1, read on the forward strand.
AGAGTTGAAGTCCCAGATTTGATTCAACTAAAAGATGCTTTACGCAAAGTGCGTAAAACTTCTACAGGAGAAATTGCCGTTGATCCTATTTTTATTTTAGATCAAACATTTTGTCCTAATGTGCACTTTCTAGGAGAGGGCGAAATACTCTCTTCTGTCAGAACCATTTCATACGTTAGCGGATCCAAATTTCCGAGTGGCGGAAAATGTACTGCGGGTTATTGTGTGGGAAATAGCCTCACGAAAAATCTAATGGAGAAAATAAAATTGCATCTTCATATTTGCGATAACGAGGCGACAGATCTTCAATATGAAATACTAGCAAAACAACTACCTTCTATGAATGACAGAATTGTTGCGGCATACACTAATACCCGTGAATTTGTTAACTTCATTCAAAAAACTTTACCAGAAGCTAAAATCAATTTTGTTTCAGAAGAATTGGCCAATAAAGGGTTTATACCTTCTGTTTTTTCATTAGATCTTCCCACCAAAGGACATACTGCGGAAGAAAAAGAAACGTATAAAAGAGCATTGAATCATACACTGATTGATATGATGATCACCAGAATACCAAATGAAAGCAAGTATTGTGTAAGCTACGGACAGTTAAAAGGATGTTATTGGACCATCCCCGCCACTTCTACCCAAGGAACAACTAAGGAAGGTGACAAAGACTATATAGCTCGAGTTTCTCTTTCTGCGGATATGGATCTTGAGCTTCATAAAAAAGTATTTTCAGATTTTGTTCAAGGCATATAAAGCAGGATTCTCTGTTTACATACCCCCCAATCAATAAATTTATTTTATAGACCTCTGCAGAAACATTAGATTTTAAGCCCTATGAAATAAAACTCATAGGGCTTACTCAAAGCAGTTTAGAACAAGAAAGGTTCCTGTTTTTGATTTTCAAAACCATATAAATATGGTCAAATAAATGGACCTATAACCATCGATCAAACAAAGTCAACTCCCCCATTTATTTTGCTCAAATTTTATATTGAATAAGTTACTTAAATGTATAGTTTTGATAAATTTATTGTGAATTGGGGCCGTAATTAATAGTGGTATTAATTACTATATAAAAGCAAAATAGTGGATTTGTAGACTTATGTCGATTTTTGCAATTCTTTTTACTTTGTGACAGGTATACTAGTTTACTCGAAAAATGAAGAGCTTTTAGATTGATGAAATTTAGCATTCCATACAGAAAAGAAGTAACAAAATATCTACCTTACTTACCAATATTCGGTATGGGGTTGTATATCATTGTTTTCACATTTGCCGCCATGGCATATCCAGGTGGTTCTATCAATCAACCCCACGCAAATGCATATAGCTTTTATCACAACTTTTTGTGCGATGCCATGAATCCGATCACGCAAAGCGGAAGTATAAATGATGCGCGGTTTATCGCCATCATATCCCACTTGATTCTGAGTGTTAGCATGATTTCATTTTTCTACCTACTACCTAAAATATTTCCTGAGAAAAATCGCAACACAAAAATGATTACCTATTTCGGTATAGCCACAATGACTATTTTTATTTTTATGTACACCGAGTATCATGATTTGATTGTAACTATTACCGGAGTTCTAGGTACGCTTGCATTTATTCCTTTTTTTATAGAACTCCATCATTATAAAAACAAAGGATTGAAACAACTGGCCTATTTGTGTTATGGATTAAGTCTGGCCGTGTTTTTAATTTTTCATACTAAAATTGGATTCTACTACCTACCATTTCTGCAAAAAATCACTTTTGTGGTAGATGCTTGTTGGGTAATTTGGTCTTGCCTTATTGTCATCAATAAGAATAAAGCATCTATGAACCTTGTGCATCATAGATAAAGAGTTATCCGCTACACCAAAAAAAGAGTCCTCCCTATTAAAAAATACACCCTGCATTTTACCGAATACTTTACTTATTTGGTTTCATTTCCTCTTCCCACAATAAAATCAAATGATTATTTAAGCCGTAAATTATATGGTTATTTAGATTAATTTTGTTTAACTTTTAGTTTGAAAAATTAAACATTATTTGCGTGATAGTTAGTAAAGAAGAAATGGGTTGTTGGGACTCAAAATACCGGTTGAAATTTACCGACTCTATTTCTGGTTATAGAGGAGTACATCTTATTGGAGTAAAAGAAAAAAACGGAAACACCTATTTATCTCTGTCACATTCAATCATACATATCAGCTCCGAGCCTGCGCGTATTGGCTTTGTCATACATCCAACTGCAGAGAAAAAAATCTACAATACACTTGTTGAAACTACGTATTTCACCTTAAATCATGTGCAGAAATCATTCTTAGAACAAGCGCATTTCACATCCGTATCCGTTCACAAGGACCAATCTGAGTTCGATGCATGTAATCTCAAGCCAGAATATATTAAAGACTTTCACGCCCCTTTCGTAGGAAAAAGCACTATCAAATTAGGCTTGAAATTAATAGATAACATTCCACTAAATGAAAGTGAATCTCACCTCCTAATTGGCGAAGTTCAATTTGTAGATTTAAAAGAAGACTACTTAGAAGAAGACGGACAAATCGATTTAGAAAAAGCGCACAATGTTTCGGTTTCGGGTATCAATCAATATTCATCCGTGAGTAAATTTAGTAAACTTCCGGATGCTAAAACTTCAGAGTTACCCAACTTCAAACAAAAAAAACGTCCTGACAACATCGTTTTCGATGAAGAAAGTCAATCTTACAACGCCAATATTTTACCTTATGGCACTAATGTAGGTGCGCCAAGCATTACTTCAAACAATCTTTCTACATGGAAAGACAGGGGCATTAGAAGTTACAACCAAGTACTAAAAAGCAAGATAGAGAGCCTAAAAGAGGAGTATGCAATAATTGTAGAAGAGTACAACACCAATGATTTATTATATAAAGCCAAATATGAGTTTGAACCTATTATCGGGGAAGTATACCATCTGTACGAAAAAGAGAATAGAGCAGAAAACTTTTTATCATTAATATCCCCTAAAACCTGGAATAGAAAGCATATTGCATCCTTCAAACTCAATAGTGAGAAAGTTTGGATTAAAATAGAAAACTAACATGTCAGATCAAAAAAAACAAATTCGTCCGGCTATACCAAGCATCAAAAACAACGGACAAGTATCCTCTGAAGAGAAATTTCAAAACAACATACTGCGCCCTATAATTAAATTACAACACGATCTTATTGTTCGCTATTTTGAACATTACTTAACATCTAAAAAAGTAAAAATAGAAAAGCTAAATGAGCTTCAAAAAAGAGATCTTATCGAAATCTCTTTTAATCGTGACCCCAGGCTAAAAACGGATCTTCGCAGTTTAATTATCGGATTATTCACATTAGAGGAGTACTCCGATTATCTTCAAATTTCTTCGCCAATAAACAAAAGAATCAATTCTATTATAAAAAACAGAGTAAGCTCCATCTACATGCTAAAGGTATAAATAATATACTTTTAGAAAAAATTGGCCATTATAAAGCCCAAGTACGTTTCTACGGGAAAGGTTAGTTATTACATATACACCGAAAACACGATATGCATATTTCGTGTAAGAGATCATATAAATAATGAAGCTATTACCCATACGTGAAATAACTGTAGACTATGCCAAAGTACAGGAGGTAGAGCAAATAATGAAATCTACGTTTAGACTGATCACTTTCAGTCGAAAACATATGGCCGATGACCTGCTAAACACCTACCTATCAAGCACCCTAAATCTGCAAGAACTTTTGAGCATCAAGAATGCACAAATGGAAGCTCAAAACGAAGAAGAAGCAGATGCCTATTTGGTCTTATTAAACCAAACGCTATTATTTGTAGCTGATGAGATTGAAAATCAAGTTGATTTCACGAAAGAATTACAACTTTTTCAATTATTCAGATCCATCTCGCCTGAATCTCACGAAAACCATCCGAACAGATATAGAGATACACTCGTACAAATTGGCTCCTATTTATGTCCAGAACCTTCAGAGATTCCTTCTCTAGTTGCTGAATTATTTCACAACATGAATGCGATTAAAAACCCAATAATACGAGCCATTTACTTTCATCATGAATTGATTCGAATTCATCCTTTTATTGATGGAAACGGAAGGACCACTCGAATTGCCAAAAACTGGATATTAATGTATAATTTATACCCCCCAATTTTTATCCGAGACGACCATGAAAAAGCGAGCTACATAAACACTTTGTCAAAAAGTTTTGCTCTTTTAGAGAAAAACCCATATACATGGAATGATGAATTGACTTCCTTTTTTAATCAAGAAATTGACAGATTAAAGTTTAACTCTCTTCTGGTATTCGAGGCAGTAAAAAAATTAGGTAAGAAAAGAATAGAAAATGACTAAAGCAAAACAAATAATCTCTGAAATTTTTCAAATCTCGTTAGGCATATTATTGGCCAGTATAGGTTTAAAAGCATTTCTTCTACCCAACGGGTTCTTAGACGGAGGTGTAACTGGAATCGCTATTCTGATAAGTCAGCTTTTTAACTTAAACATATCTATTGTTTTATTAATTGTAAGCATTCCATTTCTTTTAATCGCATGGAATACATTAACCAGAAAAATTGCGATTAAATCTTTTTTATCGATTACCGCCTTAGCTATATTTATTCATTTTGAAAACTTTACATCCGTTACCGATGACAAATTGTTAATTGCCATTTTTGGTGGTTTATTTCTAGGGGCTGGTATTGGAGTAACAATTAAAAATGGAGCCGTATTAGACGGATCTGAAATACTTGGAATATTCATTAATAATCGGTTTGGGATAAGTATTGGCAAGGTCATTCTCTTATTTAACATTATTCTTTTTACAATCACCGCGTTTCTCATCTCTATCGAAGTTTCTATGTACTCCATTTTGACTTTCCTAATTACTGCGAAAGTAATTGACTTAATGATCGAGGGTTTTGAAGATTATGTGGGACTGATGATCGTTTCTGAAAAACATACTGAAATTGAATCGGGTTTAATCAAAAAAATAGGTGTTGGAATCACCATCTATAAAGGATCAAAAGGATACGGTCAAAGAGGAGAAAAAGTGCATGAAGAAATTATTCATACCGTAATAAATCGAATTGATATAAATAGAACCTACCGTTTAATTGAACAATTAGATGAAAAAGCATTCATTATTGAATTTGATGTAAACAACGTAAAAGGCGGGATTCTCAAAAAATACCTCAGTAAATAGCTCATACAAATAGTCTTTAGAAAAGACTATTTGTCAAAAATATGGCGCTTTAATCCGTTATTAGATTAACAAATGATACCTTTCGACCATACGGACACAATTATACTATAGGTTATTACAAAATAACCTTGCTTCGTTTTATACGAACATGAAACTTTCAGAAATCAAACAAACCGAATATCCTAAAAGTCACGCATTAAAAAAAATAAAAAACAACATCACCACCATAATCATAAAGCATAACACCCCAGGGGATGCGCCACCTCATAAATCAAATGCTGGCAAATAAAACGACTCAAAAAATGGAATACGATTATATTATAGTAGGCAGCGGTTTTGGTGGTTCGGTGAGTGCCTTGAGACTTTCAGAGAAAGGATACAAAGTTTTAGTGATTGAAAAAGGAAAGTGGTTTGAGGCTTCTGATTTCCCTAAAACTAACTGGAACTTTAGAAAGTGGTTATGGATGCCCGGCCTACGCTTCTTTGGCATCATGAAATTAACTATCTTCAAGCATGTCGCAGTTCTATCTGGAACGGGCGTTGGCGGAGGCTCAT
>JBLFZF010000048.1:0-23419 GCA_047610145.1 Salibacteraceae bacterium
GTAGATATTGGAATTGGAATTGTGGCGGATACGATGCCCTGTTTGTCGGCCGGAGCTACGCAGATTTCGAATACTAATATTTCTAATGCGTCTAACTATATTTGGAACTTTGGACCTACTGCAACTCCAGCATCTGCAAATATCGTTGGTCCGCATAATGTCACCTATTCCAGTACAGGTATAAAAAACATTACACTTTCGGTAACTGTAAATGGAAATCAACAAAACTATTCTCAGCAAATAAACGTAGTAGAAAACCCGATAGCCTCATTTACATACAACAACCCAACATCCGATGGTAAGGTATTTTTTGCTAATACATCTTCTGGCTTTCAATCTGCTTTTTGGGAATTTGATGACGGGGCTAGTTCATTGGTAATATCTCCAAGTCATACCTATGTGAGTGGAGGGGTTTACGATGTGAAATTATCGGTAACTAATGCATGTGGCAGTGAATCATCCATACAAGGAGTGAATGTAGGTATTGTTGGTATGAAAGGCTTTAGTAATAATGAACTAGACTGGAACTTATATCCAAACCCATCTAACGGAATGGTTGTGATACGAGTTGAAAGTGGCCATAACGTTCAAGGTTTACAATTATTTGATGTCAATGGCCAGGTAGTTTGGCGAAAGGATTTACAGGCTTCAGATTCATCCATAGAAGAGCGATTGAATTTGAGTTTCTTGGCTCCTGGGGTTTATATTGTTAGGTTAGATTCTGATAATGGATCAGAAATTAAACGTTTAATTATCCAGAAATAGAGATAACTAACTAGAAATGAGTTTTGAAACTTTATATATTATGCGTAACTTTGTAATGGAACTTAAATAAACTAACGAACACACCATGAAAAAGACACTGCTATTCTTTCTTTTTGCAGGATTAACAATGACTGCATGTAATGAAATAAAAGATATTGAAAATTTTGCTGTAGATCATACATTTGAAAAGTCTGTGGTTTTAGATCTTAAAGCGAACGACCCCAATGCATTTTTTAATGACTTTACATTTGAAACGGCTGACCAACAAGAGTTTAAGGATAACCTAGCTGAAATTTCGAATTACGCTATAAAAACGGTTACTTACAGAATAGCTGATTTTTCTGGGGAGGAGAGTATTACTTCGGTAGGTATGATTCAGTTTATGGAAGGAAATAATACAATCGGTAATGCCATTGATTTAGGTACTATCCAATTCAATTCATTATTTAACTCTGGAGAAACTATTGAAATTCCGGTAAGTGATGAATTGAAAAATGCTATTCAAGATAACTTATTAAATACTAATTCTATTACGGTTAGAATAGGTGGTGAAGTTTCTGATACTCCGGTAAAAGCGGAGTTTGTTCTGGCAATAGAAATAGAAGCGCTGGTTAACGTTAATTAATTAGATATACTACATGTAAAATCCTCATTGAGTTTATTCAATGAGGATTTTTTTTTGTGCTACGTTTTAAGCTATCTATCAAAATATTGAATGTAATTTTGTGGTACATGGGAAAAATATTAGGTATTGATTTTGGTATAAAAAGAACAGGGCTAGCAATCACGGATGATTTAAAGATAATTGCCTCAGGATTAGATACGGTTCCCACGAACCAACTTATGGATCTTTTAAAGCGTATGGTTTTAGAAGAACACATAGAAAAATTTGTAGTGGGTCAAGCCATCCGAATGAGTGGGGAAATGTCAGCTGTAGAAACAAACATTTTAGAATTGATTAAGGTCTTAAACAAAAACTTTCCTGAAGTGACGGTAAGTAGGCAAGACGAGAGATTTACCTCTAAATTAGCACTAGATGCTATGATTACGGGAGGGGTGAAAAAGAAGGATAGAAGAAATAAACAAAAAGGACTTGTAGATAAGGTGAGTGCTACCTTAATTTTGCAAGCTTATTTAGAGAATCAATAGAACTAATGGTATTACCAATTGTAGGATACGGACACCCTGTTTTACGTCAGGAAACAGACGAGATCGAGCAGAATTACCCGGTAAAGGAACTGATTAAGAACATGTTTGAAACCATGTATAATGCTAGTGGTGTTGGATTAGCAGCTCCGCAGATTGCGGAGGCGGTAAGATTGTTTATTGTCGATGGTTCTCCCTTTTCTGATATGGAAGATATTAGCGAAGAAGAATCGAAACAGTTATCCAGTTTTAGAAAGGTTTTTATTAATCCCATTATTGTAGAAGAGAAAGGAGAAGAATGGGCGTTTGAAGAAGGCTGTTTGAGTATTCCAGGCGTTAACGCTGATGTAATAAGAAAAGATACAGTTGTTATTGAATATTATAACGAAAAATGGGAGCTGCTTGAAGAAACCTACACGGGGTTAGCTGCTCGTATTATTCAGCATGAATATGACCATATTGAAGGGGTGTTATTTCCTGATTTGGTTTCGCCTCTAAAGAAGAAGTTCTTAGCTAAAAAATTAAGTCGAATTGTGGTGGGTGATGTGTCTGCAAGTTACAAAATGAAATTCTCTAAACGTAAAAGATAATGCGAAAAAATAAATTAGCCTCGTCTAAAATTATATATATATTAGCCATTACAGCTATTATTATCGGATGTGAATCAGCTCCAGCAGAAATAGAAGTTTCCAGCCAAGAACTTGCTATTGAAACAGAAGCAGTGAGTACCTATACTCCTAAATCTCTTGCTAGAGAGATTTTAAATATTGAAAAAGTACTTGAGAAATCAAGTACTCCTAACAAGCAAAATGTTCGGGAAAAATTGGTCGAGTTTTATCATTCGTACGCACAATTATTTTCTGGGGACGCGCTTAGTCCGGAAATGTTATTTAAGGCAGGTAATCAATCGGTAAATTTAGAGAAGTATCAAGATGCGCTTATGTATTACTCATTGATCGAGAACAAATATTACGAGTATCAAAAAAGACCTGAAGCCATATATTTACAAGGCTTTATTTATGATACATATACAGATGAGTTAGGGAATGCTAAAGAAAAATATTCGCTCATACTCGAAAGGTATCCTAAACATGTTCTTGCTGAACAGGCACGACTAAGCTTAAATCATATCGGTAAATCTGATGAAGAACTAATTAGAGAGTTTGAAAAACAAAATGCAAATTAAAGGTTTAGGTTAAGCCATTGATTTTGTCTCTTAATTGATGAATGTTTAAATTTTGTTTGTATTCATTTTCGTGTACAAACATGAGTTTACCTGTTTCTTCAGATATTAAAATAATAAAAGCATTTGATGCTTCACTTAAGCCTAAAACGGCACGATGCCTAAGTCCAAAAGACGTAGGTATATCTTTCCGGTCTGAATTAGGGAGAATACAGCCTGCAGCTATGATTTTTTCTTTGCTTATAATCAAAGCTCCGTCATGTAATGCGTTGTTTTTAAAGAAGATAGAGGTCAATAATTCAGTGCTAATTTCCGCATTAATAGAGGTTCCAGTGGCAATAATGTGCTCCAAATCAGAGTCGTTGTCAAACACAATAATTGCCCCAGTTTTTGACGTAGACATTTCCTCAACAGCCACAAGTATTTTTAAAATATTAGGAGAGGAACCCGGGTTTTCTTTACTAATTTTAAACCACCCTTTTGCGTTTAAATCAAATACGAGTCGATTAGACCCAATTCGCAGTAAAAATTTACGCATTTCTGGTTGAAAAATAATGACAAATGCGATGGCGCCAACGCCTATAAAGGTTCCAATTAAATCGGCCACTAACTCCATGTGAAGAGCCATAGTAACTCGCCAAAATATTAAAACAATGATTAGTCCAATAAGAATTCTCATTGCTACAGTTCCACGCACCAAAGTGTAGAAGTATGAAATAAATAAGGCCACCAAAACGATGTCTATCACATCAAGCCATCTAACAGAAATAAATAAGAACGTATTCATTAGCTCACAATAGTAGTGTTATTTAATTGTTGGATTACCAAATGGTTCACTTACTTTCTCGAAAATAGTAAGTGTTTCTTTGGCTTGTTTCACATCATGTACTCGAAGAATGTCGGCCCCATTAGAAAGGGCTAGTGTATTTAAAACAGTCGTTCCATTTAAAGATTCTTCTGGTGAGCAATGGAGTAGGTTGTAAATCATTGACTTTCTAGAAATGCCTACTAAAATAGGAAACCCTAATAGCTCAAACGATCTCAGGTTTCTCATGAGTTCATAATTGTCGACAAGCGTTTTTCCAAACCCGAATCCAGGATCAATTATAATGTCCATTATTCCAGCACTTTTCATGCCGGCTACTTTCGTAGAGAGGTCTAGCAATATATCCTCTAGAAGATGATTATATGCTGGACTGGACTGCATGTTTTGGGGAGTTCCCTGCATATGCATCGCTACATAAGGAACTTTTGCTTGAGCCACAGTAGCCCACATGTTTGAATCTAAATCGCCCGCAGAAATATCATTAATCATCAAAGCGCCCTGTTCAATAGCTTCTTTAGCCACTTTAGATCTAAACGTATCTACAGATATTTTTATTTGAGGTATTTCTTTAATCAAAGCAGAAATCACCGGCATTAAACGATCAATTTCTTCTTGTATTGAAATTTTTTTTGCTCCAGGTCTAGACGAATATGCTCCTATATCTATAATATCAGCACCATCATGAAGCATTTTTTTAACATTTTTGATCGCAACTTCTAAAGTCGTGTTTACACCTCCATCATAGAAAGAGTCAGGGGTTAGGTTAAGTATACCCATTATTTTCAGGTCGTTAATATCTTCTAACTTTCCTCTGAAATTTAACGAAGTCTTTTTGGTGATTAACTTATCTTGCATGCTTTATTTATACGGATTTATTGCGGTAATATTACATAATATAGGATGGAAAAAACCCTGGAACAATACGATTTAATAATAACTAGGTGCAAAGATATTTTTTCTAAAAAAATGAAAGATTATGGAACAGCCTGGAGAGTATTAAGAGCGAACTCAATTACAGACCAATTATATATTAAGGCTAAACGAATTAGTACGATCGAAGAAGCAGGTGAGTCTAAAGTGGATGAGGGTGTTGTTAGCGAATACATAGCTATCGTGAATTATTGCGCCATGGGCTTGGTGCAACTCGAGTTGGGGCCTTCTGATAGTAACGACTTATTAGAAGTGCAAGTGTTAGCGTATTATTCCCAACATATTGAAACCGCAAGATCTTTAATGATTAATAAAAACTCAGATTATGGAGAAGCTTGGAGAGAAATGAGAGTCAGCTCTATTACCGACTTAATATTAATGAAGCTGCATCGTACCAAGCAAATAGAAGACAATAAAGGAGCCACGTTAATTTCTGAAGGAATAGATGCGAACTATCATGATATGATGAATTATGCAATTTTTGCAATGATCCTGTTGGATGAAAAAGGAATAAATTAAAAAGTAAATATGCAATTAAATAAAGAAAATATTTCACGCATTTTAGTAGGTGCCTTGTTTATAATCTCCGGGTTAATTAAAGCAAATGACCCATTAGGGTTTTCATATAAGTTAGAAGAGTATTTTGCATTTGATGTGTTGAATTGGACCATCTTTCAAGGTTCAGAGGTTTTTCTTGCCTCTTTTATTTCTATCGGAGAAATAGTGCTTGGTGCAGCTCTCATTGCGGGTGAGAAAATTAAGTTGTCCGCTTGGTTGCTATTAATAATGATGATATTTTTCACCTTTTTAACAGGTTATACCGCAATTGGGAACTGGTTTTTTGAACATCCAGAAAGAGAGTTTACCCATTTAATGGAATCTGCTTTTGGATTCGTAGCGCGTGATATTCATTATTTTAAAGATTGTGGCTGCTTTGGTGATGCCATTCCTTTTACTCCGTGGAACTCATTTGTGAAAGACTTAATTCTGTTCGTTTTTACACTTATTATTTTTAAGGCGAGAAATACAATCTCACCGAATTCAAAAACTCAAGATATTTGGTATTATGCCATTGCTTTTATCTTAATCTCAATTTTTGCTATTGGAGTAACAAGTTGGGTTTTTCCAGTGGTATTTGTGATGGTATTATTTGCGGGTATGATTGGAGTGAAAAATGCTTTTGGATACACTTCGGGATGGTTAATGGGTTTGTTTGCCTTTGTATTTACCATGTTGTTACCTATTTATGTAGTGATGTTTCTACCGGTAAAAGATTTCAGACCATTTGCTGTGGGTGAAAATATTCTTCATAATATGGAGTTACAAGAAGGGCAAGAACCACCTTTATACACGGTAGACTATACAATGACAAGTATTACAAGTGGGGAAGTGAGTACGGTCTCTTCTATTGATTATATGGATAAGGAGATTTGGAAGAATCAAGACCTAGAAATTACGGGAACCGGTGATCAATATTTATTTAAAGAAGGTGTAGTTCCTTCTATTCATGACTTTGTATTGGAAACAATTGACGAACAAGATGTTACCTATGCTGTTCTTTCTGAAGAATTGGTGTTTTTATGGGTGGGATACGATCTTGATTTCTCCAATATTGAAGCACAAGAAAAAGTAAGAGAAATAGCTGAAAGTTGCGGGAATAATGGAGTACCTAATTACATGCTTTCTGCAAGTAGCTTTGTTAATTCTGAAAATTTCAAACAATTACATGATTTAAATATAGCGTTTTTAACCTGTGATGGAACTACCTTAAAAACCATAATCCGTTCAAATCCAGGGTTAGTGATTTTAAAGAAGGGCGTTGTAGTAGCTAAATACCCGTTTAGAAGTGTATCGGATTTTGAAGAAATAAAAAACGAATTAAAATAAGTGAGCATGCGTAATAAAATAGTGGCAGGAAATTGGAAAATGAATACCACGCCTATTGAAGGTATAGCTTTAGTTTCTGAGGTTTTAGATTTGCTGAAAGATTTTGACCTATCGGGCAAAAAAGTGGTTTTTGGTACGCCTATGGTAAGTATTGCTGCAGTCGCCAGTTTAATTGGCCAAAGTTCTAATATTCAGGTAGCATCTCAAAACATATCTTCTTTTGATAATGGGGCGTATACAGGTGAAACTAGTGCAGATATGTTAGTAGCGGTAGGTGCTACAATGGCCATTATTGGTCACTCCGAAAGAAGAGAATACTTTAACGAAACCAATAGAGTTTTAGCCACTAAGGTAAGTAAGGCGTTAGCTAAAGAACTAACGCCCATTTATTGCTGTGGAGAAGTTTTAAAGGATAGACAAAATGGGACATATGAATCATTTATTAAGGCGCAGGTTGAGGAAGGCCTGTTTCATTTAAACCCAGAACAAATGTCTAGTATTGTTATTGCATATGAGCCTGTGTGGGCCATTGGTACTGGAGAAACAGCTACTCCTGAGCAAGCACAAGAGGTGCATTCTTTTATCCGAAATTTGATTGTCTCTAAATATGGATTTGAAATTGCTGATAATATGAGCATCCTGTATGGAGGGTCAATGAAACCTGCGAATGCAAAAAAATTAATGAGTAAGGATGATATTGATGGAGGGCTTATTGGTGGAGCTTCTTTAAAATCAAAGGATTTTTTCAGCATTATTCAAGCAATGTAACTATGAATTATATCGAAGTGAAATTTGAGATTAAGCCTTTTGAGCCTTGGTCAGATGTTTTGTCGGCAGAATTGGGCGAAATTGGGTTCGAATCATTTTTAGAGGAAGAGCAAGTTCTAAAAGCTTACGTGGAGAAAGATGTCTTTAACGAGGATTTTTTAAAAAAGGTAGATTCTCTCAACAATAGTAACATTGAAATTACGTATTCATACAAGGAATTAGCGCAAGAAAACTGGAATAAGCAGTGGGAGTCTAACTTTAGTCCGGTGTACGTAGATAATGAGATTTGTGTTCGTGCTACTTTTCATCCGGTAGAGCCCAGTTACAAATATGAAATTGTAATTGATCCAAAAATGTCTTTCGGTACTGGGCATCATTCTACCACTCATTTAATTTTGTCTTCTATGAGAGGTATTGACTTTCAGGGAAAGTCAGTACTTGATATGGGTTCAGGGACGGGCGTTTTGGCCATTTTTGCCGCCTTGAAAGGAGCTAAACCGGTCTATGCAATTGATATTGACGAATGGTGTAGTATCAATGCAAAAGAGAATGCCGAAAGAAATGACGTAGACCATATTCATATTTCTCAAGGTAGTAAAGAGCAGATTGAAGGGTTGAAAGTAGATGTGTTATTGGCTAATATAAATCGAAATATTTTGTTAGATCAATTAGAAACGTATGCCAATGCTCTTAATGATGGTGGTGAGCTGCATGTTTCAGGTTTTTACTCTTCAGATGTAAATATTTTAGTGGAGGAAGCCAAAAAGTTTGATTTGCTCTATGTAAGTTCGAATTCAAAAGAGGATTGGACCACCCTAAAGTTTGATAAAAAATAATATGAAAAACATTTTTCTAATTCTTGGTATTTGTGCCTTAACTATTAATGGTTTTGCTCAAAAATCGGGTGCTACTCCCTTTTCTCTAGATCACGAAAAATTTCCTAAGAGTGTAGAGGCATTTTTAGAGAAATCAAATGAATCAGAAAGTGGTAGAATTGCCAAAAAGTTAGAAAAAGTTTGGACCTCCGGATTTTACTCAATTGCGGAGCAAAAGCGAATTATTGAAGAGGCAAATAAGTTGGTTGAAATTAGAATGAAAAGTTTCCCGGATATTGCTTACTTCATTCAAATGATAAGTGGATACCCGGAGTCTGGAATGGATAAAGATCAATATTCTAATTGGTTTGCAATACTAGAAGACTACTCGAAATCTGCGGCTAAGAAAAAAAATCTATCTAAACTATTAGCGTTCTCTAATAGTTTTTTTGATGCCAAGTCGTTGTATAGAACAAGCTCAAAATCAGTAGACTGGAGAGTAAGTAATTATAATTTCCAATATGAGACTTCTGAAAATTCGGTTCGTTTAGTATTTGTAAAAACAAAACTATCATGTCATAGTAAAGGTAATTTCTCTGAAATATCAAATACTTCTGGAGAATATAATGTTTTGGATAATCAATGGGTTGGGTCTGGTGGAAAGGTAACGTTTGAAAGGTCTGGAACAGACTCGAGTCAAATTTGGGTAGATGTTTTAGATTATAATATTGAGATGAGGCGTTCTGCTTTTTCTGCAGACTCTGTAATTTATCACAATCCGAAATTTTTAAATGAACCTCTATATGGATCTATAATAGACAAGGTACTTGCTAATCAGCCGATTTCTAAAGTGAGTTATCCAAGGTTTCAATCCTACAACGGTCGCATTCCAATAAAGGGTCTAGTTAAAGACGTAGATTACCTGGGTGGTTTTGCGCAACAGGGAGCCAAAATAATGGGTACAGGAACAGATGATGACCCTGCTATACTTCGTTTTAATCGAGATAATAAGCCATTTATGAGGATTACAGCCAAGCGATTTTTAATGAAAATTAACGAAACAGTTCCAGATAAATCAACGGGTGAAAGTAGTGAAAGGAGAAAGAAAAAGGTGAAAAATAGCATCATATCATCTGATGCAAAAGTAGTTCTATATATGGGGGTAGATTCTATCTCTCATCCAGGGTTAAAACTAAATTTCTATACAGATGAACGTTTGGTTAACTTAGTTCGAGTTCGAGGGGAAATGTCTGAAACCCCTTATATTAATACCTTTCATGCGTTAGAAATGAGGTTTGAAGTTATGAATTGGAAGATGGACTATCCCATTATTGACTTTAGTTCTTTAGCCATAGGTTCCGATAAATCCGCCTCATTTGAATCCGTAGGTTTCTTTCAAAAAAGAAGTTATGAAAACTTACAAGCAACCAGTAGTTGGCATCCGTTGGCACGAATTAATACCTGTGCTACTAAATATGATACAAATGTGTTGTCGTTAAGAGAAGTTACCGGATGTTTGAAAGTTCCGGTAACTGGGGTAGAGCCCATGTTATTAAGGTACACCGTGATGGGGTATTTATCGTATGATTCCGATTTAAAAGAAGTGACTATTAATCCAAAGCTTTTTCACCAAGTAAACTCAAATAATGAGAAGGAAGATTTTGACGTAATTCGCGTGTATTCTGATGGGAATAGATCATTAAACAAAAAGAATGCAACTCTTAATTTGATGAATTTTGATTTGACCATTTTTGGGGTGAGTAGTGTTACGTTAAGTAAAAATCATAATGTAAAAGTATTGCCTGATTCTGGCACAATTGTGATGCGGAAAAATAGAGATTTTGATTTTAATGGCGTAATTGCCTCTGGTAAAGTAGATTTTTATGGCCATGATTTTTCATTCAATTATGATGAGTTTAAGTTAGAAATGCCAGTGTTAGACTCTATGCAAATTTGGGCAACCACTGAAGATGTAGACAAATCCGGTTACCAAATGGAGGCTAGAGTGCGAACCGTAGTGGAAGGTTTAACTGGGGACTTGAAAATTGATCATCCCAAAAATAAATCGGGAAAGAAAAAAATTCCGGAGTATCCGATATTCAGATCAGAGAAAGATTCTTATGCGTACTACGATAAAAAATCCGTTTTTAATAAAGCATACAAAAGAGATGAATTCTATTTTAAATTAGACCCATTTGAAATTGATTCACTAGATAAATTTAAAAATGAAGGGATTGCCTTTGAAGGAGAATTTACCTCTGCGGGGATACTTCCAGAAATTAGAGAGAGTTTAACACTTCAGGAAGATTATTCATTAGGTTTCAGACGAATTGCTCCACCAGGTGGCTATCCGCTATATGGAGATAAAGGAAGTTTTAAAAATGAAATTCATCTATCTGATGAAGGGTTGAAAGGAAATGGATTTATTTATTACCTCACCTCTACAGCTGCATCGGACGATTTCTATTTCTTTCCAAAAGAAGTTCAAGGAATTACAAGATTAGTAGAGATTGAAGAGCAAATGGCCACGGTAGAGTATCCAAATGTTTCCGCAGATACCACGAAGCTCCGGTGGGTTCCTTATCAGGATGAATACTTTTTGAGCTCGATAAAAGGAAAATCGCCTATTGGGATGTTTGGTGGAATGGTTCAGCATAAAGGAAGACTCAAGTACACGCCTTTAAACATAACCGGAAGAGGTATGAGTGCTTTTGAAGGAGCTAAGCTGTATTCAGATTCTATGATATATAGTTTTTACAAAATTCATGCGGATACCTCAAATTTTGAATTAGGCCGAAAGAGTTTGTCTTCGCTAGATTTTTCATCAGAAAATGTAAGTGCTGATATTGATTTTAAGGAGAGAAAAGGACAATTTGTATCTAATACAGGAGCTAGTTTAACTACCTTCGATAAGGTGATGTACCAGGCTTATTTAGATCGCTTTACGTGGTTTATGGATGAGGAAGAACTAGAGGTTTCAGCGGCCGGAAAGAAAATTGATAAAGGAGCTAGCTCCGTGCAGGTGGAAGGAGCCGAATTTATTTCTATTAATCCAATTCAAGATTCATTGAGGTTTAACGCAAAAACGGCTAGGTATAGTTTATCTAGCATTAAGCTTCAGGCCAGAGATGTCAAATTGATAAATGTTGCCGATGCGGAGGTAATTCCAAATAAAGGATTAGTGACTATTTATGAAGCAGCTGTCATGGAGGTATTAGACTCTAGTCAGATTATTGCAAATACCGAGTTTAGATACCATAAAATTTATGATGCTCGTACCGAAATTATGAGTCGTTGGAAGTTTAAGTCAAATGGTAAGTATGATTATGTAGATGAAAATGGGTTAAAGCAAGTATTGGAAATGACAACGGTTGGAGTAGATACTACACGTCAAACCTATGCAGAAGGAATCATATTAGAAGACGATGATTTTTCATTAAGTCCAATGTATCGTTATCGAGGAAATGTGAAATTAATAGCGAATAGGAAAAACTTAACATTTGATGGTTACGGGAAATTAGTGCACGAATGTAAAGCCATTCCGGCTTTGTGGTTCTCATTTACTGGAGAGGTAGACCCTAACGAAATTGTGATTAATATTAACGAAAGTGTTTTAGATAACGATGGCGAAGCCTTGTTTGCATCGGTTGTTATGCCTAGAGACACCAGTGATATGTATGGCGCGTTTATCAATAGAAAAAGAAGCTATCGCGATGTTCCGGTAAGTTTAGCTACTGGGTATTTAGAATTTGATCCAGGAAATCGAAAGTATCGTATCTCGAATCTTCAAAAATTAAATGAGTCTACTTATCCTGGAAATTATGTGGCTATCAATACTAAAGATTGTTCACTAGAAGGAGAGGGTAAATTAGACTTCACCCAAAAAACAGGTCGAGTGGAGGTGCAGGCGGTAGGTAATTACACTTATAACAGTGTCAATAGAAAGGGTGATTTTAATACCTCCATGCTAGTTGACTTTTTGTTTGATGATGGATTGATGTCTTTGATTGTGGCAGATGCGCAAAAATCAGAGTTAGAGCCAACGGAAGAAAATCCTAATTACGAATTAACCCTTCGTGAATTAATGAAAAAAGAAGATGCAGAAGAAATGATTAGTAGAATGGGGTTATCTAAATCTGTTAAAGTTCCAAATGAGTTGAGAAAAACAATATTCTTTTCTCAATTAAATTTAAAATGGAATGAGAATACCATGTCCTATATTTCTAGTGGTAAAATTGGAGTAGGTAGTGTGGGTAAAACACCCGTAAATATGCTTTTTGATGGAGGAGTAGAGCTGGTTCAGAAAAGAGGTCTTACCGATATTACCATGTATTTGGAAATATCATCTAGTAAATGGTATATATTCAGTTATAAAGCTTCTACCGGGCTCATGTCTGTATTTACATCTAATAAAGTATTTATTGAAAAGATGAGAGAAATTAAATCAGATAAACGTAAAATTAGACGAGAAGGAGAGACCATGCAGTATCAATATATGATGGGGCCTAAAAGTTTGCGTTCTAAGTTTATGCTTCGTTTGGAAGATGCTAAGCTGTAAAACTGTGATTTGCTAAATCGTAGTAAATGAGAGGGTTGAAAACTTGATGAACAATTTATTGTTTATATCGTGTTTATAACTTGTTAATAACTCCTACTTCACCCTATATTTGGCCCCAGATGCAAACAACGGAGGTTATTTTAGTTTTATTTTTAGTATGGCAGTTAAGTGCTATGCCAATTCCTGTTTGGATGGCTTCGGCTTTCTTCGGGGTAGATGCCGAAGATTATAATTCAAAGCCAGGTTGGGCAGAAAATAAATTTTCGTTTGAAAGTAATAAATGGAGCTTAACCGTTTTCTTTGCAGAGTTTGTGAAAGGTCTTGGAGCAATGTTATTATTGCAATTAGTAGCTAATCATGAGGTTTTATTATTTGAGATTCTTCCTTTACAATATATCTTAGCCTTTGTCGTAATCATTGGACATACATTTCCGGTGTATAATGAGTTTAAGCCTACCCACAGTATGGGTGCTTATTTTGGGGTGTTTGCCGCGTTGTGGCTGGTTCCAGCACTCCTAGCCTTAGGTGTGTTTTTTGTTTTTTGGGCAGTAAGTAAAAAAGTTACTATTAGTTCCCTAATGTTGTCGTTAGGTTTACTTGTTATTATTACTTTTATACTTATTGATATTAATGCGCTTGCTATTGCAAGTGCTCTATCTGCCTTACTTCTTGTAAGTGTTTTAAAACAAAAAATAGGGGTGGTTAGAGCATAAGTGCTTTTTTGTTAAACTAACAAAATAACCATTTTTATGTTTCAAATTTTAAGAGAAACGGCTAAAATTCTATTCTTACTAGGATTTACACTCTTAGCAATTCCTTCTTTTTCTCAAGATAAAAATATTGAAGATGTTCAAAAGTCAGCGAACACGCTTTTTGAACAGGGTAAATATTCAGAAGCTAAAGATCTATATTCTCAATTAGTATCTTTATATCCCAAAGATGAAAATTTCAATTATCGATTTGGAGCCTGTTTGTTATTTGTAGATGTGGATAAAACCTATCCCCTGAAATTCTTAGAGTATGCCGTTAGTAAACCTAATGTTGACGTGGATGCATTTTACTTTTTAGGGAAAGGGTATCATTATAACTACCGATTTGATGAAGCTATTCAATATTTAAAAAAGTATAAAGAGAAACGAGAGGCTAAAGATACTAGGTACCCAGTAGATAATGATATTAGATACTGCGAGAATGGGAAGTCTCTGATGGTAAATATTACTAATCCTTTAGTGATTTCAAAGAAAAAGGTAAATGTAGCTGATTTTTTCACTTCGTTTAAACTTTCTGAAATGGGAGGTAGGATGCTCTATGCTCCAAAGGAATTGCATTCTAGTGTAGATAAAAAGAATAGTTACGTACCTATAATGTACAAAAATGCGAATAGTAATGTAATTTACTACAGTAGCTACGGAATTACAGATAAATACGGTTTAGATATTTATCAAGTGACTGTTTCAGATAATGGAATATTAGGAAATCCAGTTAGACTTTCTGAAAAAATTAACACGGTTTTTGATGAACGATTTCCTTTTTTATCAGAAGATAAATCAACATTTTACTTCTCCAGTACAGGACACAATAGTATGGGAGGGGCAGATATTTTCCAGACCTCTTTTGATACCTTAACTAATTCGTTTGGTTTACCTCGTAATTTAGATTACTCGGTAAATACACCTGATGACGATTTGATGTATGCGGAAGTAGGTAGTGGAGGTATTGCGTTTTTTGCATCTACCAGAAATTGTGAAAAGGGTAAAGCATACGTATATAAAATTAATGCGAAGCGTAAAGCATATCAAATAGCTGTTTTAGCAGGTTCTTTTGACGCTAAGGATACCAAATCTTGTAAAATAACGGTGGAAGACCTAGATGATCATGTGGTGGTGGGCTCTTTTAATACCAATAAAAACTCAGGGGATTATGTCATGCGATTAAAAAATGGAGGTCGATATTCATTTTTGGTAGAACCTTTTGGAGGAGAGGTCGCTTATCAAGGACGTGTTGAATTGCCAAATCAATCGGAAATAAAACTATTGAAACAAGAAATCCAAATTGTGGAGGAGAATGGCGTAGAGCGGTTGATAATTAGAAATTTATTTGAAGAGGAATCGCAACCAGATGACTTGAAAATTATTGCGCAAGTATTTGTTCAGAATGCTGATATTGTGGAAGAAACACAACCCAATATCACCCTTAATAATGAGGAGATTACGCAAGAGATTTTAGCAGTAAAGAAAATTCAAGAAATAGAATTAGAAGTTTTAGTTAATAAAAAAAATGCTAGTTTTTTTATTGCTAATGAAAAAAGAGAATTAGCCCATAAAGATTTGGAATTAGCGG
The DNA here is from genome assembly GCA_047610145.1 of Salibacteraceae bacterium. GTDB lineage: Bacteria > Bacteroidota > Bacteroidia > Flavobacteriales_G > Salibacteraceae > CAJXZP01. The sequence goes on from JBLFZF010000048.1 coordinate 15,219, forward strand.
ATCAGTTAGAGAAGCAAATTAGTGTCAATGACGCATCTGAAACAAATCGATCTGCACAAAGAGAATTTGCAGAATTGGTTAAGGACGCAAAAATTCACTTAAATGAATCAAAAGCAGCATACGATATTGGCCTTAAATATGAGGGTGAAACTTCTAAAGCACAAACAAGTATAACCAAGGCAGATGGGTACCTTACAAGAGTTAATCAAGCTAAAAAAGAAGGTGGGCGTGCCAAAGTAGTTGATTTGTATAGTGAATTTAATAATGAATTATCTCCTATTAAGGCGAAAGATATTTCTATTGAATTAGAGCGTTCCATTAATCAGGAAAAAATGGCGATGAAAAGAGCTATAAAAAAAACGGAGCAAATTGAAATTGAACAGGAATCCTTGAAAAAACAAATCTCTAGTCAGAAATCCGCATCAAAGGCGACAAAGAAGAAAAAGGAAAAAGCAGAAATTGCTACAATTATTTCTGCTTTAGAGACTGATTTAGCTCCATTAGAGGAAGAAAAAGCAAAATATTTATTGGCGGCTTCTTCCCATGTAAAGCAGGTTAGTTCATTAGAAAATGAAAAACAGATTTTAGCGGACTTATCGTCTAATATGGAGTCATCGGGTGAGGTTAGCAATGATCAAAAAATGGCAATGTTAGCTTCTATTAAAGCAACAGATGCGGAGATTGTTGCGCTGGAAAGCGTTATTAAACAAGTGGATATGATAGATTCTGGCGCGAATACCGATGAGTTGGTGCTAAATGAAACCGTAGCATCTAAACAGAACCCAGAAGAAGAATTAGAAGTGTCTACACAAGCAATTTCAGAAGTCGGAATCGAAAATGAAGGGATAGTGCTAAATACGCCAGTGGTTGCGGTGGAACTTCCCGTTAATGCGGTTATAGAAGATGGACCTGAAGTAAACGCTGTTATAGCTGATATGTCGGACCCTAAAATGGAAGAAAGTGTAAAAGTTGAATCTCCGCTTTTTGATAGTTCTCCGGAATATGAGGTGACTGCGGAGCAGGTGATTTTAGTAGAAGGGCAAAGTATCCCATTAAACATAACTTCCAATACAGGGAAACGTCAATATTCAAAAGCGGAATTGAAGTCCGCTAAAATTGTGTTAGATAAAGCTGCCTATAACACATTGTATCAAGATGAATTTAAGGAAACAAAGGGTTTAGAAGATAAAAGTGATAAAGCACGCGAAACGCAAAGAATCAATTATAACTGGGTAGTGGCTATTGAAAAAGAAGTTGCAGAATTAAAATACGCGAAAGAACAAAATACCAATTCATCTTATTCAGAAAATATTAGTTTCAAAATTGAAGATCTAAATGCTCAAGCAACGCAAAAAAGAAATTTTATGGCGTTAAATGCTAGAATTATTAAACAGTTGGAGGAAGAGGTATTAGAAGCTGACCAATCTGTCAACTCATTGTCTTCAAATGAAGAGACAGATACTAAAGTTGGATTAAATGAACTAGACACAGAATTAGCTTCAACGAACAGCGTTGTTGAATCCATAGGGAATGAAGAGGGTTCTGATTTATCAAATCAGGGAATAACTGAGTCAGTGGATGTGTCGGTTCCTGTGACTAGTGATACGAGTCAATTTATTATTCCTAAGGTAACCAATGAGTCAGCTTCTAATATTCAAGTTACCGGTGTTGATCAAGAATCTATTACTTCCGAAACTGTTTTAGAGGAGTCTAATAGCTTGGGAAATTCAGCGCCTTCTGCCGCTGTAGCATCTGAATTGGCTTTCGAGACGAGTAATATTGATGCTTCAAATGAAGCCTTAGAAGGTGAACAAGCTTCAACTGAACTCGCTGAAAATGGACCCTCCTCAAATGAAGCTTTAGAAGGTGAACAAGTTTCAACTGAACTCGCTGAAAATGGACCCTCCTCAAATGAAGCCTTAGAAGGTGAACAAGCTTCAACTGAACTCGCTGAAAATGGATCCTCCTCAAATGAAGCCCTAGAAGGTGAACAAGTTTCAACTGAACTCGCTGAAAATGGATCCTCCTCAAATGAAGCCTTAGAAGGTGAACAAGTTTCAACTGAACTCGCTGAAAATGGATCCTCCTCAAATGAAGCCTTAGAAGGTGAACAAGTTTCAACTGAACTCACTGAAAATGGATCCTCCTCAAATGCAGCCTTAGAAGGTGAACAAGCTTCAACTGAACTCGCTGAAAATGGATCCTCCTCAAATGCAGCCTTAGAAGGTGAACAAGCTTCAACTGAACTCGCTGAAAATGGATCCTCCTCAAATGCAGCCTTAGAAGGTGAACAAGTGTCAACTGAACTAGCTGAAAATGGACTCTCCACAAATGAAGCCGCAGAAGGTGAACAAGCAGTAAGTGAGAATATTGAAATCAATCAAAACTCATCTTCTTTGATGCAAGTTCAAATTAATCCTAGTGCTTTAGTTATTGCGGAGGTTGATATGGAGAAGGGTAAAGAGACAAAGTCTTTAACGACAACCGAAAATAATATTTCTGCTAAAAGAACCGAGTTAGGAAATACTAGAAAGAAAAAACAAAAGCGGATTTTAGAAGCTGAGATTGTAAATTTAGAATCGGATAAAAATTTTACGGCTAAGAGGTTAGCTCTTTTAGATACTAAGTATGATGATATAGAACTGGCCCAATCAGCAATGATTAGTGACCCATTGAGTATGAGGCCTTCTCAAGCAAAGTATATGGAGGCTAGAAAATTGAAATCTAAAACAGCAGATTTACAGGTTGAATTGGAAGAATTGCAAATTTCTTTGAACGGAACAAAAAAGAAAAAGAAAAGACGTGTAATTGAGGCAGAAATAGTGAATGTTCAAAGAGATTTAGATTTAGTTAAATTAGAAAGTAATATGACCACTCAATCTGTATTGGAAATGGAAGAGGTAGAGGCGGCCACATTAAAAGCATTAACTCCTTATGGAAAAGAAGTAATGGTGCCTATCCCTTTGTTGACTACCCAACTAAATGCGGAGCAATATAATGAGATTAAAACTAAACAGTCTTTCCAAGACTATATCGCTGTAAAAAAGGAAAGTGATAAGCAAATAGTGAGTGCTTCGGTGTTGTATAACTCGGCTAAACAGAAGCAAGTGGAAGTGGCGAAAATAGAAGCTCAAATTAGTTTAATGGAGGAAGGAATAGTCTTATTACCCCAAAATGAGCAAGAGTCTTTGACAAAAGAGGTGGTGGTAAAAAGAGCAGAACAAAAAAGATTAATTCTACAAGCAGATGTCCAATATAAAGAAGCTAAGACCCTAGAGAATGAGGCTTACTTTAATCTAAATGAGGCAAATTCTGAGCTTTTAATCTTGGATGATGTAGCGGATAGAAATATGATATTTATGGCGTTAAGCGGAGCAATTGAGCAAAATGTAATCGCCTATGATTCTGCTAATATTGACGCGATTCCGTTAGATTTAACAACGGATATTTTTATAGATACAGATTCCAGTTATTACGATGAATCCAAACCTATTCCGGTAGGAGTGACCTTGCCAAAAGGAGTGGTTCTTAAAGTCCAAATTGGGGCCTTTAGAAATCCTATTAATCCGACTGCTTTTAGAGGTTTTGCTCCAATTGTGGGAGAAAAAACTGAATCGGGTTTGACGCGATATACAGCGGGTTTATTTAAGGACTTTGAAAAAGCTAATTCTGCAAAAAATGGGATTCGTGCAAAAGGATACTCGGATGCCTTTGTGGTAGCTTATTTAGATGGAAAAAGAATTTCAATCTCGGAAGCTAGAAAAGTACTAGCCGGTGAAATAAATGCATCGGAGGTTGTTCTAATTGACGGTAATTCAGGAACGTCTTCTCCGGAGGACGCACGTACATCTGTGACACGAGTAGATTCAAAACCACTGCTGCCTGGCGATGGTAATGTGAAAGTGGTTGATGTGATTAATAGAGGAATCCTGTTTTTTACTGTTCAAGTAGGCGTATATAATGATAAAATCCAACCCGGCAGCGTATTTACAATTACACCATTAAACTCTGAGAAAATTGCGAATAATTTGGTGCGATATTCTTCTGGAGTCTATGGTTCTATTGTTCAAGCTAATCAAGCAAGAAATGCAATACTTCAAATGGGTATTTCTGATGCATTTGTAACAGCCTATAATAAAGGGTCTAGAGTTTCATTAAGCGAGGCTCGTACATTAATGAGTTTAAATGAAAACAGTAACGTTGTTATTCCAACAACCCCTGTAGAACCAGATGTAGCAGGCTCAAGTGTTGGGGTGAATTCTACATACTTTATAAAAGTAGGACCATATCAAGGAGGAATTCCAGTGGAACAAGCGCGTGAGATTTTAATGTTAAATTCTTTAGGTGTAGTTGTTGAAAAGAATAATAATGCCACCTTGTATAAAATTGGTAATTTTACAGATCGTCAAGAGGCGGAGGCCATTAAAGTAGATTTAGTATCAAAAGGATTTTCCAATCCTACAGTCGTTAAAAATGAATAGTAATTTTTACATTTTAAGAAATTCAAACGTGAATTTTTCGGTCCCTCTAGAGATGCCGGAGGTTGAAACGGACGTTTTATTAGATGAAGGTCGGAAACTGGTTTTACACAATGATGATCATAATACCTTTGATCATGTGATAAAGTGCCTAATAGAAGTTTGCGACCATTCTAGTATTCAAGCTGAGCAATGCGCATATATTGTTCATTATAATGGGAAGTGTGAGGTAATGCACGGAGAAGATTCAAAATTGGACGTATGTTGCCGATTATTACAAATTAAAGGGCTAAGTGCAAGTATAGAATGACAAAATATGTAGCATACGTTTTATTGTTTGTGTTGTTTGGATGTGCTTCTGTACCCATTTCGCATAGAAAACAACTTAACGTTGTTAACGAGTCTGAATTAATAACCTCAAGTCGTGAGTCTTATCAATCTTTTTTAGATGAAAATTTGGTTATAAGTGCGTATAACCCTAATGCAGTTTTGGTAAAAAGAGTGGGTGAAAAATTAGCCTTAGCCTGTAAGGCTTTTCTTGAAAAACATGGAGACATAGGTCGGTTAGATGGATTTAACTGGGAGTTTAACCTAGTTGAAGGATCAGATCTAAATGCATGGTGCATGCCCGGAGGGAAAGTGGTGGTGTATGAAGGGATTTTAGCTATAACAGAAGATGAACAAGGTTTAGCCGTGGTCTTGAGTCATGAAATAGCCCATGCTATTGCCCGTCATGGAAATGAACGTGTGAGCCAACAAATGCTGGCTCAATATAGTGGAGCTGCTTTGGTTTCCATTTTTGAGCAGACCGCATTTCAAGGTATAGAATTACAAGAAATTATTAGCCAAATATATGGTGCCGGGGCGCAGTTGGGTTTGTTGAAGTTTTCAAGGGTACATGAAACAGAAGCAGACAAAATGGGGCTAGTATTTATGGAATATGCAGGTTATGACTCTGAAAATGCCATTGCTTTTTGGCAACGAATGTTAAAACAGTCGGAGGGTGTTCCGTCAGAGTTTTTAAGCACTCACCCTTCAGATCAAAAAAGAATAAGAGATATTGAAACTTTTATTCCTGTGGCTAAATCTTATGTAAATTAATATGGATATTTGGATTGCACTAGTGCTAGTTTTGTTCGGTTTGATTTTTTTAATACTGGAGGTTTTTATATTTCCAGGTGTTGGGATATCGGGTGTTATAGGCGTGATTAGTCTACTGGCCGGAGTAATCATTGCATTTAAAATAGATGTTTACTGGGGTCTATTTACCTTACTAGGATCGCTTGTAGGGACCTCTGTTTTGGTGTATTTTGCGATTAAACTCGATACTTTTTCAATAATGGCTTTGACTAAAAACATAGATTCTAAAGTAGACGTTAATAATTTAAATGTGCTCCAGGTAAATGACCAAGGAATTACAATTTCTAGATTAGCTCCTATGGGTAAGGCAGAGTTCAATAACATGCATTCTGAAGTTTCTTCTCAAGATGAATTTATTGATGAGAATACCCCTATAAAAATTACATATATCAAGAATAATACAATTTTCGTTTCACCAATTACAAAATAAAATAAATGGATTTTACACTCGTATTTTTAGGCATTGAAGCCGTATCTGTAATATTTCTCGTATTCGGGATTATATTACTTCTTATGTTTTTGTATTACGTACCCGTAGGCTTGTGGTTTCAGGCGTATGTGACTAATGTGAAAATTTCTATAATTCAATTATTCTTTATGAGAATACGGAAAGTGCCACCAGGAATTATTGTGGCAGGAATGATTGAAGGAACCAAAGCAGGAGTAGAATTAAATGCCGATGCAATGGAAGCACACTACTTAGCTGGTGGGGATGTGATTAGAGTAGTACATGCTTTAGTATCTGCTTCAAAGGCTAATATTGAGTTAACCTTTGAAATGGCTACTGCTATTGATTTAGCCGGTAGAGATGTGTTTTCGGCAGTACAGATGTCAGTTAACCCGAAAGTGATTGAAACACCGCGTGTAGCTGCGGTTGCAAAAGATGGAATTCAATTAATTGCTATTGCTAGAGTTACGGTAAGAGCTAACATTAAGCAACTGGTAGGTGGGGCTGGTGAAGATACCATTTTGGCTAGAGTAGGTGAAGGAGTTGTTTCGTCTATTGGTTCATCTGACTCTCATAAAAAGGTGTTGGAAAATCCGGATGTGATTTCCAAAACTGTATTAGCTAAAGGTTTAGATAGCGGGACTGCTTTCACCATTCTGTCTATTGATATTGCCGATGTTGATATAGGCAAGAATATTGGAGCTGTTCTCCAAACAGATCAAGCAGAGGCAGATAAAAACATTGCACAAGCTAAAGCGGAAGAGCGAAGAGCGATGGCAATTGCCGTAGAACAAGAAATGAAAGCGAAAGCACAAGAGGCTAGAGCAAAAGTTATTGAGGCAGAGGCAGAAGTTCCTTTAGCAATGGCAGAAGCATTTAGATCAGGTAATCTTGGAATTATGGATTACTATAAAATGGAGAATATCAAATCGGATACGGAAATGAGGTCTAGTATAGCGAAACCAAAAACCAATAAACCGAAAGACTAATAAATTTTCTGGTATAAAGTAAAAAGCCACTGAATAAATTCAGTGGCTTTTTTTATGTTTTTTAATGGAAAAAGACCAGCACCGAGGTGGTCGCTGCTGGTCTTGAAAAGTTTCCTTATCCTTTTAGATAAGAAGGTGATCAGTGTTTTAGCAGATGATCAGCTAATAGTTAGTAGGTATCTTTCGACTCTACAAATGTGTAACACCTGCGCCTTCTTTAAGTATACTATTTGGTCAATTATTTTAATAAATGACTGTTGTCATGGGGTATTGTCAAATCATATCAGTATTGAGTCTCAGTAGAAATCAAATATGAATTATTTAATCACTCTAGGCAATGATTCATCAAAAGCAACAAACTTAATGGACACGGAATTTACGCAATGACGCGTATTTTTATCTGTCATCTGTTCTCCAACAAATACATGCCCAAGATGTCCCTGGCAATTTTGACATGTAATCTCTGTTCTTCGTCCATCTGCATCTGTTGTTTTAATGACCGATCCCGAAATTTCATCATCAAAACTTGGCCATCCACAATGACTTTCAAATTTGGTATTTGATTTATATAAAGGAGCATTACACTGACGACATACGTATGTACCATTATCAAAATGATTCCATAGCTCACCAGAATAGGCACGTTCCGTTCCTTTATTTACAATAACCTGCTCTTCAAAATCGGTTAGGTTATTGTATTTTTTTTTAGTCGTATTTTCTTGAGCCATAATTGTAAGTGATAAACTAGTGAATAGAATAAATAGTAGGATGCTTTTTTGGAATGTAAAATTAGATCTTTTCATGCGTATGTTAATTTATGTGGTGAAATTAAAACAGGTGTTCCGTTTAATTCGTCATGTAACTTTCATTTTGCCGTAATTTAAGTTTTTTTCACTATCGGGTGAGAAGAAAGGAGTGCGTGCATATTTGTGGCTATTTGGAGCCTAAAGCATATTAATTCTGCTATTTTTGATTAAATCAAAAAGATATTTAGGTAAAATGAAAAACCTACGACAAGAGTTACATTTAATAGTATTCGGTACAGATACCAAAGCAGGTCGAAATTTCGATGTGATTTTATTATGGTTAATCCTTTTCAGTGTATTAATCGTAATACTAGAAAGTGTTCCCGATTTTGATGCCCGC